>JAIPDZ010000093.1 GCA_021737425.1 Deltaproteobacteria bacterium | reverse complement strand
CCGTGAACGGGAATGCCCCTGGGGGTTCCATCCAGGATTTCTCCGGCATCCTGCCCGGCACATGAGGAATCCACCACTCCCAGGATCCGGTATCGCCGGGTGAACCGCACCAACCCGTGTGCGGTCTTCCCGTTGGGGGTATTGAAGGCCCCTTCACAGTACACAATGGCATTTCCGTCCAGGCTCATGATGACTATTTCCTCCCGGTCAGCACCACCACATACCGGTCATTGGGGAGGGTCTGCTTTTGTCCACTCTCCAGAAGGGCGATCAGTCCGGCCGTGGATGCAGGCAACACTTGAAACCCTTCCTTGTCTCTGATGAGCCGGGAAAAGGTGCGCATGCTCCTATCCGAGGCGTTCCCTGCCCATCCGTTGGTCTCCCGAATGGCCTCCAGTGCATGGTGACCGTCGATGGCATGCCAGTTGATCAGGGGCTCATTGACCGCGGTCTCTTTAATGCGGTCCGGATTCAGGTTTTCGCAATGACGCATGTTCTTTCGAAAGGCATAAATAATGGGATTTTTTCCAAATGAGGATCCGGCCACAATCCTGGGCATGCGGGAGGTCTTGCCCCGGCGATAGAGGCTCACAAAGCCCCGGTAGATGCCGGCCAGGGTGGTGCCGTTGGAAACCGGTGCGGCCACGGCAAACGGCGCATCCCGCAGTTCGTCATAGATCTCATAGGCGATGCCCCCGTAAGCCCGCAACTGAATGACGGTATTGTCACCACCCGGATTGGCGTCATAGAGTTCTTGGGCCTCAGCGCGGGCCCGGGATACGGCCACGGCGTTTTCATAGTCCCCCGGCGTTCGGATGATTTCAGCCCCCAGTTTTTCCATCTCCACAATTCGTGGACTGTGGTACTGCCCGGGGATGTGAATGATACACCGCAGACCGGCCAGGGAGGCGGCCAGGGCCACGGCCACTCCGTAATTGCCGCAGGTGGCCACCGTGATGGTATCAAACCCCCGTCTGAGGGCGTCCATGGCCTGGGAAAAGGCAATCCGGTCTTTCTGGGTCCCTGTGGGGTTCCCCCCTTCGAATTTGAGATAAATCTGCCGGACCCCCATCTCCCGCTCAATATTCCGGGCGCGAACCAGGGCCGTGTCGCCCACCTCAGAGTCCATAATATCTTCATACGCTTCCAGTCTCTGGGGCAGGGGCAAGGATGCATCGCTGGCCTGTCGAGGATAACCGCGAAGTTCCCGCCAGATTTCCAGGGCATTTCCTCTGGCCCCGTCCATGATGTCCACAACCCGATCCTGTAACATGTGCTTCACCCTGTTGTTCAGATCCTTAATTTGGTGACTTTTTCGTGAGGATGAACTCTCCAGTTCGCATTCCCGGGTGCAGGATCATCAGCCTGCTTTGATTTCGATCTTCTTGGCCGCACTCTTGGCGGTCTTTTTGAGTTTGATGGTCAGGACACCGTCCTTATAAGCGGCGTCCACCTTTTCGGGCTCCACCTCAGCGGGGAGCCGAAGGGAACGCGGCCTATGCGTTCCCCGTGAATGCGGTTAATACATCTCTTCAGGCGGCATGTCCGGCATTCCCTTTTTCTTCTTTTTGGGCTTATCCGTCACCATGGCCTCGGTGGTCATGAGAAGACCGGCCACGGATGCCGCATTTTGAAGGGCAAACCGCGTGACCTTGGTGGGGTCCACAATGCCGGCCTTCATAAGGTCTTCATAGATCCCTTTCTCTGCATTGAATCCAGAATTCCCTTCCCCGTCCATGACCCGCTTGACCACAATGGAGCCCTCAAATCCCGCATTATTGGCAATCTGTCGAACCGGCTCTTCCAGGGCCCTTTTGATGAGCTTCACGCCCAGTTGCTCATCCCCTTTGAACTTGGCCGTCTCCAGGGCCTTCAACGCCCGGAAATAGGCCACTCCCCCGCCGGGCACGATGCCTTCTTCCACTGCGGCCCGGGTGGCATTGAGGGCATCTTCCACGCGATCCTTCTTTTCTTTCATCTCGGCCTCGGTGGCGGCCCCCACGTTGATGACCGCCACCCCGCCGATCAGCTTGGCCAGCCGCTCCTGGAGCTTTTCCCGGTCATAGTCGCTGGTGGTTTCATCAATTTGAGTGCGGATCTGCTGGACCCGTCCGGTCAGGGCCTCCCGGTCACCCCCTCCGTCGATGAGGGTGGTGGCGTCCTTGTCCACACTGATGCGCTTTGCGGTTCCCAGATCGCTGAGGGTCACCTTGTCCAGTTTGATCCCCAGATCTTCGCTGATGACCTTTCCGCCGGTCAGTATGGCGATGTCTTCCAGCATGGCCTTGCGCCGGTCTCCGAACCCCGGGGCCTTTACCGCCGCCACCTTGAGGGTCCCCCGGAGCTTGTTGACCACCAGGGTGGCCAGGGCTTCCCCTTCCACATCCTCCGCCACAATGAGCAGGGGCTTGCCCATTCGCGCGATCTCTTCTAAAATGGGAAGCAGGTCCTTCATGTTGCTGATCTTTTTCTCATGCAGCAGGATATAGGACTCTTCCAGTTCCACCTGCATCTTCTCTGCGTCGGTCACAAAGTAGGGGCTCAGATAACCGCGGTCAAACTGCATGCCTTCCACGATATCCAGCGTGGTCTCCATGCCCTTGGCCTCCTCCACGGTAATGACCCCCTCCTTCCCCACCTTTTCCATGGCCTCGGCGATGATCTCGCCGATGGCCGAATCGTTGTTGGAGGAGATGGTCCCCACCTGGGCGATCTCTTTTCTGTCCTTGGTGGGCTTGCTCAAGGCCTTGAGTTCATCCACTACCAAGCCTGTGGCCTTTTCAATGCCCCGCCTGAGGGCCATGGGATTGACCCCTGCGGTGACCAGTTTGGTCCCTTCCCGGTAGATGGCCTGGGCCAGAATGGTGGCGGTGGTGGTCCCGTCACCGGCCACCTCAGAGGTCTTGGCGGCCACTTCCCTCACCATCTGGGCCCCCATGTTCTCGAATCGGTCCGCCAGCTCGATCTCCTTGGCCACGGTCACTCCGTCCTTGCTGATCTTGGGCGCGCCCCAGGACTTTTCGATCAGGACATTTCGTCCCTTGGGTCCCAGGGTCACCTTCACGGCGTCTGCAAGGGTATTGACGCCTTTGAGGAGCTTTTCCCTGGCATTGGCGTTGTAGGCTATCATTTTTGCGGCCATTTTATGATTCCTCCTTAAAAAGGTTACTTCTCTATAATCCCGATGATATCATCCTCGCGCATGATCAGATGGGTTTTCCCCTCAATCTGGATCTCTGTCCCCGTATACTTTCCAAAAAGGACCTTCTGGCCCTTTTGGACCGCAGGTTTAATGCGCTTGCCCTTGTCATCCAGCTTTCCCGGTCCCACGGCCACCACCTTCCCCTCCTGGGGTTTTTCCTTGGCCGTGTCCGGTATGATAATGCCGCCCGCGGTCTTCTGGTCTTTTTCCAGACCCACCACAATCACCCGGTCATTTAACGGTCTTATGTTCATGCTTGCTCTCCTCCATCAACTCTTTTTGCTGGTTTTGGTCTGAAAATGGCTGATTTGCTGTTTCACCCTTTTGCTTTTGCATTCCGGGCACCGAAAATTCTTTTTTTCGTACTCGGAAATGGACATCACAAGGGTAAAGGGCTTTTCGCATTTCTGGCACATGAACTCATATGTGGCCATCGTCAATCCCTCCATGGTTAATTCAGACATCAGGCATTGCTCCTCGTCAAGCCTGTGGGCCTCTCTGCGGGCAACATCCAGCAAGTTACGTGCCATGCGCCTACTGGAACCCAATAGAGCGATTCGGTTTTTTCCCGGTCTGACATCCCGTTTAATTGGGGTTGATTTAGTCATAAGTTGATCATAAAATGGTGTTTCTATGTAGATGATCCTGGCATCGGCCGGTAAGCAATCTTTTCTCCCACGGATTCGGAACTGGGTGTTCCTGTTTTTCGAACATCTGAACCGGCGCACTTACGAACAAAAGCAGCCTTCATTCGGGAAATTTTTGAGAGGGTTGCGTCCTTTTCCAAGGAAAAAACATGTCCGCTATCCTGGTGGGATCCGATCGTCAACCGTTTGATGTGATTCAACAGTCCGTGGGTTCTGAACACCATGTGGAAGGCGCTCAAACCCTGCCCGAGCTGTTGGATAAGGTTGGAAGGCTCAGGCCGGATTACGTATTCATGGATCTGAGCATGGTCCGGGACCTTGAATCCGGCCCCAATGGCGGTGGTTTGGACACCGTTTGGAGACGCTCTCCCATGTCCGAAATTATCGTCATGTCCCCACCGGATAAGATTCGAGAGACGGTCGGGGCCGTGAAGGCCGGGGCCGCCGATTATGTTACCCATCCCCTTGATCCGGCAGAGATCAAGTTCGTGTTACATCATATCCGTGAACATATCGGCATGGAAGCCGAGCTGGATTATCTGCGGGACAAATTTTGGGAGGACCGTAGTCTGGAGGTTATTCAGACAAAATGCCCGGAGATGAAAGCGGTTTATGGAATGATTCGGGCAGTGGCCCCCACCCGGAGTACGGTGCTGCTGGCAGGAGAAACCGGAACCGGGAAAGGCCTTCTGGCCCAGCTTATCCACAGCCACAGCAATCGGAAAGACGCCCCGTTTATCAGCGTTCATTGCGGCGCCATTCCCGATACCCTGGTGGAGAGCGAACTCTTCGGCCATGAGAAGGGGGCCTTTACCGGCGCCACCAAAAGGAAACTGGGCAGATTTGAAGTGGCCCACACCGGCACCATTTTTTTGGACGAGGTCGGCACCCTGACCCCTGCTGCACAGATCAAGCTGTTGCAGGTGCTCCAGGACGGCACCATTTCGCGGGTGGGCGGGGAGCGAACCGTCCGGGTGGATGTCCGGGTGATTTCGGCCACCAATGTGGATCTGGAACAGATGACTCAGGAGGGCCGGTTTCGAAAAGATCTCTTTTATCGACTCAATGTGTTCCCCATTACCATCCCCCCTCTGCGAAAACGGAGCGAGGATATCTCTCACCTGGCCCACCTCTTTTTGAAGCGGCTGGAAAGACAGGGGCATAAAGACATCCGCTCCATTGAGCCTGACGCCCTGGAGGGGCTCAAGGGCTATTCCTGGCCCGGAAATATTCGGGAAATGGAGAATGTCATGGAGCGGGCCTACATTCTGGGGAGTCCTCCGGTGCTGGTGTCAAGGGATTTTCCAACGGAGGTCCTGGCGTGTAATGCAGAGCCTCACCATGACCCGAAGGCACCTCTACAACCCCTGGCCCAGGTCCGACGCCGGGCCGCAGAGGCAGCTGAAAAGCGCCATCTCAGGCACATTCTGGCGGAATGTCGCGGACGGATTAAAGATACCGCTCAGGTCGCAGGGGTCACCCCCCGCCAGCTGCACAAGCTCATGACCAAATACGGCCTTCATAAAGAAGAGTTCAGAAGAAGCCGAAACGGGCCATAAACCGGAATCCGGAATTCCCATTTTCCATGAAACCGGATCTGTAAGTTCCGGCCTGCACCCACAAATCGATTCCGCCCGTCCAGTCAAAACCAGATCCCGCTTTGGACCGCCATCCGCCGGTATCATGGACAATCTCACCCAAGTGTAGTGTAAAACAGGATCGCTTTCTCAGATCGCTCATCAAAACCACCTTGGCACGGTTATGGCATTGCTGTCACGAGAACAAGATGGGCCTATTGACAGGCCTCCCCCATAAGAGTCGTGACCGGGCAGTGATGACCATCTTATCAAACCAGAGCGCTGTCACCCTTATCGGCCTGATTCTCCCTGCGCAATGGGACGAATCCGGGAAGGTTCAGGGCGTAAAAATTGCCACCTTCGACGAGGGGGAATACCCCATCCTGCCGGATGAGATGGGACAGAAGCTTCTGGACCACCTGCGACAGAAAATCCTGACTCAGGGATATATTATCAATGATAAGCCCATGCCCAGCTGCCTCAAGGTAACCACCTTTCATCGATTGGAAGTGTCCTAATGCCATGGCTCAGAACCTGGGAATATGGATTGATCACAAAAAGGCAGTGATTGTGGCCGTGGCAGGCGATACCCACACCGTTCTGGAAATTGAATCAGGGGTGGAAAAACAGGCTCACCTTGCAGTCGGTTCCAGAGGGTCCACGCCCCATGGTCCCCGGATGGTGGCGTCCGAGAGCCAAAAGAATCAACCCTACAAACGCCGGCTGCGGGATTATTATGTAAGGGTGATTCGCCTGATTCGAGATGCCGGGAAGATTTTTATCTTTGGACCCGGAGAAGCCAAGCTTGAATTGGAGCGGATGATGGAAAAGAAGAAGGGCCTGATGGATAAAATTGCAGGCATTGAACCGGCAACCCAGTTGTCAGAGACTCAAATCGTGGCCAAGGTAAGGCGATTCTACGGAGCCGCATCCGGCAGACCCTCAAGGGAGTAAGGCTACTGACAGGTCCAGAGGACTGACCTTTCCATTTCCCGGAACAGGGCCTGACTCACCGACCCCATAAACATCTTCTTCAACCGGCCGCGATCCATCCCGGTCCGTCCGGTGGCCACCACTGCATATTTTTCTTCTTCAGCGTGTTCCATGATGGTTTTGGGTATATTTCCATCGTCCACCACCTGGATCCGAGTCCTTTCCTCGGGAAATTCATGCCTCAGAAGTATGTCTTTGGATTTGGAAACAATCTCATCGGCCTCTGAAGTCGATATTTTGCCCTTTCGCCGGACCAAGAGAAGGGTGACCTTATGATCTGGTTCCTCCTTTAATATGAAACCCGCATGATCTACGATGCAATAGGCTGCATCTGAGCCGTCCACACAGATCAGAACATCTTTCCGGTCCAGGACCGGATTCCGGCACACCCATACCGGAAAATTACATTTTTCTTCCAGCAGTTTTCGACTCACGCTTTCATCAAAGGCCTCCTCAAACCGGGACAACCCCCGTCGGCCCAGCACCACGGCATCATAGAGCCCCTCTGCGCCTTCTCGAATGATTTCATCCACTTTGGACACCCGCCGAACAATGAGCTTGGTTTCCACCTGATCCTGGGGAAACCCCATCTGAACCAGTTCCTTTTTGGCCTCCTCAAGGGCCCGGCGGCCCTTTGCCTCGTGGGCCTTGGCCTGCTGTTCCATCTGACGTTCCCCATCCAGGGTTTTCTCCCTCTCCCACACGGAAGGCGGTTTGGGCGCCGTGTAAAACAAGGTTACCTTCACTGCTTCCCTATTGGTAAAAAAATGGCCCACGAACCGAACCGCGTATAAGGCATCCTTTTTTTCACTCACGGTTACCAACAAATGCTTTTTCATGCGTACCCCTTTTTTTTGCTGATCCGGTCTTTTGGCCCTGGGGCCGGTTGGCCTTCCACGGGGGGCCATATTTATGGTCTTGGTACGGTCCTATGTAAGGGAACGGCAATGACGATTACGGACCAGACCGTATTGTCCACAACCGGCAGGAGCTTAAGGGAGACCGGTTCACCGTTTATCTGAACCACGAACGGATCCGTGATTTCCGGCCGACCTGACCCGATCTCCCCCAGTAAACCCTCAATCCTTTTTTGACCATTCGTATCAAACAGGTCTGTGAACTGCTGTCCCAGGAGCCTTACCTCTATTCCCCCGAACAAAGACACGGCGCAGTTGTTGGCAAAAATGATTTTTCCATCAATGGTCAGTTCCAGGATGCCCTCGCCAATGTTATCCAATATGGTTAGCAGGTGTCTCTGTACGGACAACAATTCGCTGGTAATCCGACGTTGATGAATAGACTCCGATCCCTTCACCGTCATTTCCTGGGAACTGCTCAGGGACCTCTGATTGCTGTGATCCACAGCATCAAGAAGGGCTGATGACATCTGATCAAACGGTCCTTTGGGGATGCAGATATCCGCACTCAGATCGCCCGCATCCTTGGTTTCCTCAGCCACCGTGGCCGAGACAATGGCAAGATAGGTGTCTTTTAAACGCGGTGTTCTTCGAATAATCCGGCATAGCTTGTCTCCGCTGATATTAGGCATAATCAGATCCACGAAGATAATGTCAGGCACGTATTCCTTCAGAGTTTCCAGTGCAGAAAGGCCGTCCGTGGCCGTTTGGACCTCATGGCCCTGCTCAGTCAACACGTCCCGCATGAATTCCCGCATGAACCGATCGTTATCGACCACCAGTATTTGTTTTTCCATCCTCTGCCCGGTAAATCCGCAGCGTTCTTTTGTGTGCACCCCTATTTGGACCGGAAAGGGTTCCTTCCACTCAGTATCTTGTATGAGCCGTCAAACCCTGTCAAGGGTAATTTCATCTGTGCATGGGATAAGACAGATGAAAAAAAGGGGTTACGGAGAACCCGTAACCCCTTGATATCCTTACTGGTGGGCGATGCGCGACTCGAACGCGCGACCTCTAAACGGTATGGATCTCATCAATATCCTGCAGCTACTTCCTCCTCCGGCGGATTGACTTGACCGGATCCGGTGGTCGGGGTGACTGCTACCGATACCGTATCATAATACAATTGATCAAAATCCACTGAGCCGTTTATGCTCATGTCAACGCCGAAATAAAACGTATAATCTCCGGGCGGCAGGGTAAGGTCCTGGGGGGCCTTGAGGACTTCAAATCGGGTCAGATCGAACAGCGGGCCTTGATATGCAACCGATAAACCCGCCCGCCAGGACCAGGTCCCTCCGATCACGTCATAATGGAACCAGTCAGCGGCATTGGAGGCCAAAATCCACCAGTCAGCGGCTTCATCCCGATGACTCCCCGGGTCCAGGCTGATGGTCACCGAAAGGGTATCTCCCGTTGAGACCGTTATGGAGGTATTTGAGCCATTGGCCTGAATCTCTGGGATGGGATTGGCGGTTGTGGTGTATTCATAGGCGCCGATATCGTATCCGCTGCCCTGGGGACGGGTGTTGCCGTCGTAATCCGTGAGAGGGGCTCCGGTGGAAGTGCCGCTGTCGATACACGGGGAGGTGGCGGAAAGGTGATAATCGCCGCCCACCTGATCAACAAACCCTGGGTCCCCCTCTGTAGTACCCGTATCGCCGCTGATGTGGCTCTTCCAGGCGGCCAGGCCCCCGGAAAACTCAGACCCGGGCCTTTCATCCACAAACCCGGCCGTACCTCCTTGGATATAATAGCGGTTGTTGCTCATGGTGGGCGACCCCGAAAGGGCGCTCATTCCACCCAACTCATCGTCCCATCGAATCTCCATGGCCGTGGTATTGTCAGCGGCCGACTGGACTACGATGTTGTTCCGAAGCACCGGATTCAATGACGGCGGCCGTCCCGCCTCAGGATCCCAGTCCTGAAAGGTGAGCCCGAAATACAGCCCTGAATGCCCGGCTTTGGCCACATCCACCAGGGTGTTGTTATAGATCTTGGGGTTCTTGGCTGCATAGAGCCCAATTCCGGAATATTGAGTATTCACCACAACACAGTTGGTTACCTCGCCGTCGATATTTTCATAATAATCCGGATTGGTATCCGTATCAAACCACTCCGGACTGGTGTCAAATCCCACCAGGATGCCCGCACTGCCACAGTTTTTTATGAGACAACGCTCGAATTTCACCCCGGTGGGACCCCCCTTCGCATACATTCCGGTCCCGGTGACGTCGTGAATATAGCATCCTTGCACCAGCATCCGGTCGCCGTTCACATTGTCAATCCCCTCCGCACTGTCCGGGTCATTCCGGCCCGAGTTATAGATCTCGCATTGCTGGATGGTAATGTCGTCAGACTCCGGGGTTACCTTGATACACGATTCCCCGGTATCGTGGATCTTACAGCCCGTTATGGTAATATTGGAGGCGCCGCTCCGGTCGGTCCCTCCCCAATCCCACTTGGTCTCAAACTTGATCCCGTACCAGTACCCCCCAATAACCTCTACCCGTTCCAGCCGACTTCCGTCCGAGTGTTCAGGGTCCACATCAAAGGCCACGGCCACCCCTTTGTCCGGGTCATCAATGGGACACTGGATCACGGCCCATTCACCGGTCATGGACCGTATCGTCAGATTGGGACGGCCGATTTCTATGGCTTCTTGGTAAGTACCGCTTCGTAGGGTCAAGGTGTCTCCAGCCCCTGCCACCGAATCCAGCACGTGTTGAATGGTCCGGTAAGGATTGCCGATGGCGCCGGTCCCCGTGGTGTCATTGCCGGTTGGAGAAATATAATACTCCGCGGCCATGGACATGGAGGGAAGGCCCATGAGGGCCATAGTCAATAGCGCCCATGTCAGGTGTTTTTTAATGGGTTCGGTTTTCATTTTGAAGCCCTCCTGATGATCAAAAGGGAAAAAGGAATATGGGTCCTACGAAAAAGGAGTATGAAAAAAATGAATCAAATCAGAGTCTTGTAAGGAATCCGGATGGGGATGTGGATCGGCGGTAAGCGCCTGAAAGGAGAAAAACGTGCCTATGTTGAGGGGGCCCCTCATGGCAAACCCATTTGGCAGGATCAATTATGGATGACCTAAAATAAATTTTTGACATCAAATCGATGACCTGTCAAGCAGAATCAAAGGAAATGGCCTGGATTGCCGGGTTTCAGAGTGTCGTTGGTTTCTTGGGAAGGCCCCGGAAATTTCCGGGAATAATTGAAGAATCCTGTAGCCCCGACAGGTCGGGATCTACGCTTCCCTCCGACAAGCTACAGAGAATCTCCCAAATGTAAGAAATGCCCATTGCGGTTGAATTTGCCCTATTTCCTTCTAAGTCAAGGCCCCGATTTGTCCGAGCGACCTTCCAGAGACCTCCTATGCCCACAATACGAGTCCTGCCTTACCCGGGCCGCATATGCAGGCAGGGGCCTGGAGGCTGCCCCCTACTCTACTCCTTTTATAGGATTGGGAAGGAGGGACCTTAACTAATCTATAGAAACTCGACATAGATTTTAAGATCTTGCCCTATACAGCCACCCATTTTCTTTCAGGTTTTCGATTGCGGCTAAGGCTTTAAGAGATTAGTTTTGTCAGATCCGGGCCGAGGCGCTGAACATGGTACATGTTCCACAGCGAAAGAATCCACGCAATGGTTCCTTTATCTGGAAGATTATCAATCGTTGTCCGCCCCATCAGCCAAGCCAACACTTCTGGATTGTGAAGTTCATTTTCCATCAAAATCCGCCCACCTTTTAGGCGTCTGATGTAACCGGCCAGAACTTTTTTCGATTGCTTCTTTGCTCCAGATCGTGCCACTGGCACTATCTCCTCTATCCTTTCAAACAAATCCGGTAAAGCAGGTAAAATGTCAGCAATGAATTCCTTCACGATAATTTCAAATTCCACCTCCCCTCTCTCATCTTGTTCGAAGAGTGGCCGCAAAACATCATACGCTCTAAAATAATCCAATTTTCCACAAATAGTGCTTTTTACTGAGGTGGGATTCAATAAGGCTCGATCCACTCCGTGACTAGAAACTAACTGGTCATAGCATATAACGGCGAAGCTCCTGAATAAGTATGAACGTAGTTGTTCTTTATCGTGATGCTCGAAGATCCTGTCAATCAAATAGGTCCAAATTGTAGTAAGGTATTCCTTCAGGTCAAGCTGACAGCATACAGAGTAATCTAAGACTTCCGCACAAATCTCGTGGACTATATACCAAAAGGAGGTCCCCACCTCTGCGTACCGAGAAACTGCCGGCCCCTTGTTTGATGGAAAAATCTCTCTAGCAGAAAGCTCATTAGGACTGATGTGTTGGAGTACATGCATTGTTTCGTGAGTTATCGCCCAGTATCTTTGTACATCCAAAGCGGCGTCGGTGGGAACAACGATTAAGTCGTCACGGTGTTCGAAGCGCGAAAAATCTCCGCATAGAACAAATCCATTCCATTTCTTTTGTAAACGGTTAAGTATAACGGTGACAAAGCAATCCAGCGCTTTGAGGATTCTAACTATTCCGATTCCGGAAGACGAGGTTGCAAAGGGCGCTTCTTCTATCCCGACATACACTCCTTGGCTTCTCTGAGCTATGGCGTCCTTTGTATCTCTCAATCTTCTTATGATTTGACGTCGTTGTGCAACGGTAAGTCCGTTCTTTGCCGTAGAAGCTAGCTTTCGGGTGACCTCGATAAAGCGGAGGATGTCAACAAAAGCGTCAGTCACAATGTCGTTTCCGACTAGGTTGTTATACTTGTAAATTGAAGAAGCAACAGCTGCACCTTCTGGCCCAAGCGAGACTAGGTTCCGTGCCTCTTCTTCAGAAATCTCCAAAATCAAATAGCCCTTCACGTCATTTGAGTGTTCAGACGCATCAATCCACCAATCGTGTTCATTATAATTATACTGAATGTCAGTGTACGTCTTGATGAGAGTATCCATGTTTGACAGACGAAATTTATCCAGCTTTTGTATCAACTCGTTCAGGGTCTTGATCTTATCCAGAGGGACGGCAAATTCGAGGTCACGTGGCCCGAATCGGAAATTAATGTGCTTCTCCTCGCCACGTAACCCAAAATGCTTTATAGCTTCCGACTCGATAGTTCCCATTGCTCTTGGTTTGCAGGATAGGGAGAAATTGATGGAAAGAACGCCTCCTGACGAATTGGATTTGGGCAAGGGAACTGTGCTGCGATTTGTTTTAATCTTGGGGTCCGAAACATCCAATTCGTGGCCAATCAAGGAAAGGGTTTTTTCTGCGAAGAAGAACGATGTGCTGCCTTGTTGTTCGGGGGTTTCATATCTGTAAATCAAACGTGGTAACTCTTCGCCAATTATGTTAAGTATTGAGCTTAATGAAGATTCTGAGAGCAGGAGAATCACTTCGAACCAACCCAATGAACCAACCATATGAATCTTACTCAGTTTGTTGCGCAGGTATTCAACGAAAGCGACTTCAGGGCCAAGTCCGCTACTCTGAACAATCGTTGGGTTAATTTTTACAAAACATAACCCCAGAATGGGATTAAGAATCTCACCAATTCCGAACGTAGCTGATTTCGTCTTGCGGTCTTCCCATTTGTAGCAAACATACTCGCTCGAAGCCGTGATGAATGGTATTGTGCCCAACTTGACGAAGTCGCTTGTAGTTAAGGAGGCGTTGGCCTGAATAAATACCAGATCATAGCTGCCAAAAAGTCTAAACACTCGGAAACTGTCTTGCTTCAGCCCCATTTTCTCACATAGCGTTTCTATCGATCGGCCGACTTCCAACTCTTTCCCAGGCAATATTCGAAACAAAGTGATTCGGACGACTCCGTCTGCTATCTGCCACTTTTCCAACAAATCAAGCATGCTTAGGCTCCTTCATGCTAAGAAACCAATGGGTTCGCCAAATGGCGTATTCACTGCCGACACTCCGGTAAGGGAAATACTTGCTGTATTTATATAGTAATGCTTCCAAAAAGTGCCTCACTTTCTTATAGGAGCGGCATCGGTCAATGTTCTCAAGTCGCTTCATAAACTGCGATGTTGGCTCATCTATTTTAGCATACTGCTTTTCATGAATAGCCATGAAAACAGGGGGAGCCCCGGCATTCAGAATCCCATCTAATATAGGCACAAGTTCCTCGTTCCATGTATCGTTAGGATCCTTGTGGTTATAATAACCACGAAACCCGATAATAACGACAGCGGCGATTTGCGCTCTCTGTTTCAGAACCTTTTTGGCACCTTCAATTTCTCGACGGAATAAATCCCGCTTACTACCATATGACCAATCAATGAAGGGATCAAACTGGGGGTCCAACGTATAAGGATGTGTAAAACGTGTATTAGGATAGATTCCTGATTCATAGCCAAGAAAAGGAGCGAGACACTTCGCACCAAAAGCCTTAGGTAAGTCTGGCTGGTTTGTGGAGATTGGAAAACGTGGCAGTCTCAGGATTTGCCAGTTGTGCAAATTTGTCTGTGCACGGAACACAACATGACTCAATGAGCCGTGTATCTTCCAATATCGTGGCTTTCCGCGAGCCTTTTGACGATAGGAGTAATACCCATCCCAAAGAAATTCGTCACGGTGTGCCACAGGATTCTGGACAATGTTCAGGTCAGGATACTTCGCCCAAACGCTGTCAAAAAATAGGTCATAATTGGTCGTAATTACGTCACGGCAGATCTTGTCAGTGACCATCCTATGGATGCAAGCGTGCGCGAAGGTAGGGAGGGTGTTCGCTGTATAATAACGTGCTAACTCGAACAGCCTCCATTTGAACTCCTGGAAGCTTTTTGTCTTCGGATTGTCGCTTACAAGTCGGCGTTTTGCAGCTTCACCAGCGACTTGGTCGTCATTGAGAATGTTGGAGATGTGTCTTACACCGCTGCCGACGAGGAAAACTATCTTCTTACGTGGTATTCTGCCGGAGAGTCGCTGCTTATATAAATCGTCTATTATGGATCCAAGGGCCTTAAACATCCGGGCTAAGAATGAGAAGGTTCAACGGAGCGATGCCAGTGCTGCTGATAGATATTCGTCGGATTCGTGCTCCAATAAGGCCGGTCTCTGGATGGTTGAGTTCGCGATGTTTCGGTATGAAAAGAAAAAAGCATCATGTCCCCCAAGAATTGAAGATCTTTCGGCTGCTTCGAATTCTGCCAACTCATCGTCATAGCTCATGTCACAATCGCCAATCAGCTCTTCTGCCGGAATGATCCTTCGCTTCCTTTTCTTCATAGTTGCCACCTCCCCTTCAAGTTTTTCCTTAACGGGTCAATTTATCGAATACCAAACAAAACGCGCCTTAAAGGACCCAAACACTGAGGTTACCAGGAATACCCTTTCATTACCGAAATCAGTTGTTGCTCCTTACAATAATCTTCCACCCGTCATCAGATTCATGAATCACTTATTTGTCACTCTTCACATCCCATGTCAAGAAAAATCAGAGAAAATCTCTGTGCACAGCGTTGTTGCCAAAAGAGACTCATTCCCTAAGGTAAAAGTTCCCGCAGGTGCTAACAATTTGCTTTTTCAATAAGAATTATACTTGAATGGCACTTGCGGGTCAAGGAAAAAATAACTACAATGAGGATAAGCTAAGAAGGTTTTGCCGAAAAAGGAGCCGGATGAGGGGTGTAAGTCTTGGAAAGCCAGTAAGAAGGGACTTTATGCCCTGCCGCGATGGACAGGCGATCATTAGGGAACCGGAGGAACCACCCCACCCCCAAATTCTCAGAATAAGCATTCTTTTTTCCGTGGGACTGGGCTTTCTCAATCAGGTAGGCATTAGTTCTTGTGGATCTCAGAAGGCCTTTTCCTAGAATGGTCACTTTCCAGATGTGGTTGTGGCCTGATCCGGCGACCGACTTGGGTCTTTCAAGAGGCCCGATTTTAGCGTTTCGGGTGCTGGCTGTGGGTATAGTGTGGGGCAAAATCTTTTTTGCCCAATAGAAAATGGGCTGAAATTGGCATAACCCTTTGATTTTATTTATGGTGGGCGATGCGCGACTCGAACGCGCGACCTCTGGTTCCGGAGACCAACGCTCTATCCAACTGAGCTAATCGCCCTGAATTCATGTATGATAATAGCAAATCCTCCCCATCCGGTCAAGGACGGAGAATCGTTATTC
>JAIPDZ010000092.1 GCA_021737425.1 Deltaproteobacteria bacterium | reverse complement strand
GAGATTCATCGCTATTGAATCTCCATAGGTGAGCCCGCGGCTTAGTTCAACCAGATTGTATGCGGAATGAAGCACACCACTATCTTGGCCAAATCGTGGGAAAATCTTGCTTCACTCCGCATACAATCTTTACCGTTAGTATCGTTAGTCCTTTCATTTGGTGTGGTTCTTTCATACCACCCTAATAAATCAAGTCTTGCGATTTTTCACCATCCTTTTGATTTCTAATGTGCAACCACTTGGACCCTTGGCTGCACCTTCAAGCTGCCACCGCCCGGGACACGTGGGGCATAAATCTCCGTTGTCCCTATGCGCTCCGTAAAATCGCTATTCCATCCACCACTGATGGACACTGTTCCCCATGTGTCCCAAGTTGGCGATTCATTATAAGTCCCAACTCCGACTTTGATGGATGCCCCCTGTAACGCAGCATCCAGCGCCGCCTGGATTGAATTGTAACAAGGTTCATTGTCTCCACAATAACCAGTATTACTCACATAGAGGATATTTAAATTAAGTTGAAAATCTCTATCGGTAATAGCTTCACCAGCGTTTACTTCTATGGCCTGCGCACTGCTGCAGTCAATGACACTTGATGGGTCGGCCCACCACTCGTCAATATAAACCGCCTCTTCACCCATCATCAATGTATTTGCCTGTAAATAATAAGTGCCGCCAGGAATTTTTCGGAAGATATAAGTGCCATCTGTCTTTATCCCTATTCCTGCAGAATACAAAGGATTATCACAAGGATCACCAGAATATGCTATGACCGTGCCTCTTGTGACAGGTGTAGTTCCATCGCATTCATACACCGATCCGGAAATGGTAACGCCAGCCTCCAACTGAAAGTCCTTATCCTTAACTGCCTGCCCCTCAGTCACCGCTATGGACTGGGCGTTGCTGCAGTCTCTGACACTTGATGGATCGGCCCACCATTCATCAACATAATTTCCCTCTGATTCCGTTTCAAGGTAATAGGTTCCTGGAGGAAGATCTTCAATATTATAAGTGCCGTCTACATCTATCTCTCCACTAAAAGAGGAGGTATACCAACCACAAGGATCACCTGTAATTGCCCAGATTGTTCCTTCCGTGATAGGCGTAAAACCGTCGCTCTCATATACGGTTCCAGAGATGCTGAGTGTTTGGCTACCTGAATGCACCGTGATCGAAAATGAATCGTTCCAATTCCCTTCATCGGCACTTATGGCCAAATTAAAGGTGATGTTGTGCCCATCCGGGCAATCTGAAGCGACATGGAAATCAAAATCATTTTCTTCTTTGGTTGTCCCTGCAGGGATATCATGCCAGCTGCTTATTATAGGATCAGTGATAGTCACATAGCTATCAGACGTTGACAATTCGGCTGAAACATTGTGAGCATCTGCATTGCCTGTGTTTTTAAGCGTCATCCAAAGCTCAATATCCTCACCAGGGTTAACTTGCCCGTCGTCGTTGCCGTTACTGCCTCCGCTCGGATTGTCATCAATAGTATGGCTCCAGTATTTTAAGATGGGTCCCCCCCGATAATTGCTCACCACGCCCATGGTCTCCCGGATAGTTCGGGCATTGTCACCATCATCGGCATCGCCCGCTGCTGTGCCTTGGTATGTAATCAGCGGTGTGGAAAACAAGGGCGCTGATTGATAAAAAGTGCCATTCCCATCGCTGTTGTAGGCCATGATGGTATGGTAGTCCACGGTGTTGGTGCCCGTAAAGTACCATCCGGCCGAATAGGTATTCAGGGCGCTGTTCGGCCCGGGATCATCGACCTGATCCTTGCTGTGATGGGCCCCGAGATTGTGACCGATCTCATGGGTCATGGTATGTTTGATATCTACCGATCGGATGGAGTTGACCGTGAAGCCATACGCCGGGCTTCCACTCATGGTTGTCAGCAGATACCCTTGGCCTATCCACCCATAAGCCGACCCCGTATCCACGAGCATGGCCACCAGGTCCGCGGCATATGTATCTCGCCAGTCATGCACCACCGAGAGATTCCCGGTCCCTGCCTGCAGGGCATAAAGATCTGTCTGCAGGTTGCCGCTGTAGTTATAATTGACCTGTGCTGCATGGACCAGATGAAAAATCAAATCCACGTTGCTGTTGGTCGTGGCCTGATTCATTTTAGCCACCGCATCCGCGGCAAAGGCGTTCATCCCCCCGTGGGTGTCCACCCATGTCTTTGCCGTGTTGTCGAAGACCATCATCACGTCAATGTCGTCGGCATAAACAGCCGGGCACACCCACAGCATAATGATCGATAGGAAGAAAAGCGTTGCCGGATAATGCCGTCGTTTCATTCTCATGCCCACCTCTCAGAAAACGGATAACGTCTACTCGGTTACTGGCGGAATCAAAGGCGGCAGGTCTCTCATTGGGGGGAGCTTAGTGGTGTCGATCTCTGTCACAATGCCAGGGCTTTCCGGCGGCCTCCCGGAGGACCGGTACAAAAGTGCCCGCTCGATATCTTGCAGGGTGATCAGGAATCCCTCTTGATCGAAGGTCAGGACAAAGCTCCCTATCTGCTGGCCCTCGATGACGCCGCTGATGGACATTGCGCCGTTTTTCTGCCGGCTGATGGACTGGACAATAACGCGATAATGGGCATCGGGAAAAAATGAAAGCTCCAGGATGTCCGATTCGTTGATTTCGAGTGCAGGCAAGAGTGGCTGGACATTCAGGTCGATAAATCCCCGCCGGGATTCGTAGACCTCTTTAGAGTCCTCAAAAAGACGCGCGGCCGGGGTCTCCTGTGTGGGACGGACCAGGATCACCTCGCCGGCAAGGGAGAATGAATGCATGGAAAGCCAAAACGCGAAGAAAAACGCTGAAACTCTTCCTGAACATACCCAAGAGAAAGGTCGATTTTTCATGATTGGAACCTGTCTGTTCGCCAAGGTTTTAATGCCTGTAGCTGAAAAATTTGGATTTCAGCGAATGAAAATGGTTTCAGTTGGAAGGATAAAATAGCAGCCTGGAGTTCAGGGGTCAACCTTATAATGCTGAAAGCCGGAATCTGAGCGCGCTGATTCCTTGAAGCCTGATCTTCAATCAGTTAACCTCCAAACCTCCCGCTTATCCCGCCTCCCTCCATGGCAGATTTCTACGCAAATTTCCTGCCTCCGTTGGGCTAAAAATGCCACCCAAGATCTAGTGGTCCCCTACAGCTCAACTCGGACGACAATTGAATGAAACCAATATCATCAAGCCAAGAAAACCTACGATATCCTCCGGTTCGGGTCGGTCAAGTAACCCCGACATATTGATGCCGTTAGTCAACTACCTGAAGCGTTATTGGAATGGCAGGATACACGCGCGACCCTACTGTTGCTTTATCCTAACCGTAGAACCATCCTCTGCATGAAAACCGCTCTGAATTATTACTTTTGGAGCCTTGATGATAACTTTGGCTCCGTTCTTAATGGTTACACCTGGTCCAATCGTTATAGATTTAGTGCCAACGCATTCGCAGTCACAGCCTGATGGAAAAGTCACGTTCTTGAGTACGACCTCACTCCCGGAGCAGTCTGGGCAAGACGGTGCCCCGTCTTGTGTGACCGTAAAGATTTCCCCGGCAATGGTCATGTTTCCCATTCTGACACTCGTGGTTGAATTTCTTGAAACCGTGTAACTGACCGTTCCACTTCCGCTACCAGAATTTCCTGACGTGATTATAATCCAATCATCATAGCTAAACGCAGACCAGGTACAATCATTCTGTGTCGTGACACTCACGTTATCGCTTCCGCCGAATGAATCGAAGGATTTATTTTCGTGTGAGATGCTGTATGTGCAGATTTGTGTATAAGGGTCACTATTGATCCACGGATCTGGCTGAATAGAAGAGACAGTAACCATTTTGTTTGGCGGTGGAGTCCAATTTGATATATCCTTGAACTCAATTGTATACGTTGCGAATTGGACGTTAGACTTAATTGTACCGCTGTTGCGCCAGCTGCTTTCACCTACAACTCTCCATTGTGCACCGGCATCCGTAGCCTGCTGTGGCACAATAGACACACGTATAGATCCCACATCTTGCGAAACATTCTTAATTGTCACACCATGGCTATCAGACTTTCCTCCATAAGTCGCTGTTATAGTGCAGGATTGGTCGGAAGAAACCGAATAGGTGGTCAGGTACCCGCCGCTGCTACTAATGGTGGCATAGGTGGAATTTTCACTCCAACTGGCGCTGCTGGTCACATTGGGGCTGCTTCCATCACTGTAATAGGCTGTGCAGGTGTATTGTGCTCCAGAGCTCTCGTTTACCTGGGTAGAGCCGCTGATTTTAATATAGGAGAGGGTGGCAGCAACATTCTTAATAGTGACATTACGGGTGTCAGACTTTCCACCATAAGTTGCCGTTATAGTGCAGGATTGGTCGGAAGAAACCAAATAGGTAGTCAGGTACCCACCGCTGCTGCAAATGCTGGCATAGGTGGAATTTTCACTCCAATTGGCGCTGCTGGTCACATTGGGGCTGCTTCCATCGCTGTAATAAGCTGTGCAGGTATATTGGGCACCTGAGTTTTCGTTTACCTGGGTAGAGCCGCTGATTGTGATGTACGAGAGGGTGGGAGTTGTGACAACTTTGAAATATAATGTATCATTAGACACAGCGCTCTCTTGGCCTGCACTATTGTAGGCTACCATATTCCATCGGTACTTCACTCCGTTGGACAATTCACCACTGGGTATAGTAAATGATGTCCCTGTCAGCTGTTCGTTTTGATAAATAATATTGCTGCTGCCATAAGGTTCTTTGCTTATGTATAATCCATATCGCACGGCATTTGATACATTATTCCACTCAAATTTAGGTGTAGTAGTTGAGATCTCAAAACCAGTATCGGAACTTGTGCCCGGGGAAATAATAGTGGGTGGAGAAATCGAAAGAACCGTAACTCCATAAGATGCCGTATTGTTATTTTCATTTATCTCATCATGGTATCCTGACCGATATGAGCTGGTCGGCGCATCGGCATAGCTGATGATGTAATATGTCCCGCTTGATGTGACGCTGGGGATATTGATTGTGGCGGTGACTGTCCTTGAACCACTTGAATTTAAAGTGTTATTGGGGAAATCAGGTTTGGAATCATTGCTTGACCACAAGACTGTGTCGCCCGTATCCCAGGTAGAGTTCGTGGACCAATAAAGCTTTGCATGTACATATGTTGATTCAAAGAGGTTTGCACCACTTCGATATACCGTAACCGGAATTTGCACGCCTGTTTGCCCTGGCGGGTAACTGGTGCTAACAGTAGCTGATGAAGTAAGATCTGGGTGGGTCTCGTCCCAAAACATTTTGTAGAGGCCTGCGACATACCTGATAGCTAAAGGCATTAAGATGTTTCCGTGATTGAAACACTCAGCGTAAGAGGTGTCATACTTAATAAGGCCTACCCATTCGCTATTATGGCCTTCATAGTGTGCAGGGTCTTCCCCATCATAATCGTCACTTTCATATTCATCCGCCGTATCAGCAAGATTTTCAAATTGCGAAAGAAGTGCACTGTATTTTACTAAAGTTAGCCCTGTTGATGTCCATTGATGATAATTAAATCTGTTGGCATAATCATCGTTCCACTCAGCCATATAGCCTTCATACCTGTCACCAGATAAATGTTGGTCATTCAATACATGTGCTGGGACACTCATATCAGTTAAAAGGTGAGCAATTCCCCCTAATTTGTAATATGCACCAACTTTATTACCAGAGGTATATGCCGATACAGCATCATTCCAATATTCCAATGCTCTTTGGTATGCGCTCCTCTCTGGAGAAAATCCCGGCAAGTCTAAACCACCTGCAGTAGGACCTAAATCTTCATCCCAAAAATGTTCAAGCCAATTTATGCCATCATCTTCATCCTTGGCTCCTTTAATAATTTGTTTAGTTTCTGAAAATCCAGGGACAGAATGCCCATCGACGGAAATTGTTGTTTCCGAGCCTATATAATCATAAATCTCCGATTTCATAGTTCCCGATGGCAGGAGATTATAGGCTTGACCAGCAATCCACTGATGAACCGGTGTCTCTACTTTATGCAAAATATAAAGACCATCTGCTTCTCTTATTAAATATAATGGTGATGCCTTTGAATTATTTTCCGTGCTTGTATCATCTTCTGAAAGAATTAAAATCTCAAATTTAACATTTTTTTCTAAGCGCAGGGGCTTCCATTCAAAAATTACTTTTGTCCTATCAATTAGAGCAACATCCTTCTTCCTTCCAATTTCGTGCTTTTCCTCACCAATCATTTTGTAAAGTATAACATCGCATTTTTCTGACGCGTAAGTTCCAGCATTTTCAATGTTGGCGACAACGTAAGTTGGTTTTCCTTTCTCAAACACCATCGGTTCAATGTGAATACTCCTTACGGCCACATCATGAAAAGGCTCTACTTCCTGCACAAGTGCAGATTCAGCATCAATCTCGCCTGCGCCATAAATCTTGTCCTTCCCATTTTCCCCAAGATCTTTCGCCGATTGTGTGATTAATCTATGAATGAGTGAATTTGAGAGATCGGGTTTTTCCGAAACAAGCATTGCTGCGAGAGCTGAAACCATGGCAGATGCGCCGGATGTGCCCGAGACAAACGAGTAGCTTTCATCAACTCCTGTTGAAATGATGTTTACCCCCGGGGTGGAAACATCAATGTGACTGCCACTATTTGAATTAATCCATATCTCTCCATCATATCCAAGACCGGATACTCCAATTACATCGGGATAGGCAGCGGGATAAATGGCCTGCTCAATCCCGTCATTACCTCCTGCTGCTGCGACGATACAGCCTCTTTCGAGGGCATAGTCTACCGCGTCTTGGAGCATGGCGGAATAGGCATAGCCCCCGATACTAAGGTTTATTACTTTGGCACCGTTGTCAGCGGCATATATAATTCCCTTTGCCGCATCTTCGTATGTTCCAAGGCCATTTTCATCAATAACTTTTACCGGGATGACCTGTGCGTAGTCATATAGTCCCTTGATACCTATATTGTTTGCCGTGGCCGCAATAATGCCAGCAACGAAAGTGCCGTGACCGTGGACATCGGAACCATCAGGGTTGTCTTCAACGAAGTTGTAACCATCTAATACCTTTCCTTTTAGATCCGGATGTTTTGCATCTACCCCAGAGTCAATTACCCCCACCCTTATGGTATTCTTACGCTTCACATTTTGCCAGGCCTTGTCAAAATTAGTATCAGGAATGTACCACTGGTCGCTGTAAAAAGGATCGGATATTGTCAGAGTATTTATGATATAATTCGGTTCTGGAATTTTGAGTTTATATTCTTTTCCTATTTCCTTAATAACACCTATTGGATCTCTTCCATCCGCAATCCTTACCTTTATATACCCAATCTTTGAGAGTGTATCATCAGTCACCTCAACCAAATTGTGCTTTTTCAGTATTTCCCGAATCTCTTCCTTTGAAACACCAAGATGAAATTTCAATAGGACCTCATCTTGGACATACCGGATAGGGATCTTATTTTTTCCCTTCGTAATGGAGACGATTTGTCTACCCTTAACAGTGTCAATGGTTTTTCTGCTCGGAATGCTCACATGTCTTATAATTGGCTTGCCTTTTGTAATCTTTGATATGTCTTTGCCTTCAGGAAGGATGTAAATAGCCAGAGAAGCGAGTTTGTCATCATATGCGACGGCGAAGTTCTTTAGCGCCATTTCTTTGAGGATGGTACTTGCAGCATAAATTGGGAGGGATTTTACATTTAGTGAGACTTTTTTGTCGGTCACGCCCTTAAAAATTGCAACCTTTATCCCGGCTTTTTTCTCTAACTCTCTCAATATCTCCTTGAAGTTGACATTTTCAGCATGGAGATTTATCAGCCGATTTTTCACTTCCAAATTTAATTTGCTCTTTTCGGAGTTTATGTTGGATGATTTGGAAGTCGGATTGCTTTTCTGTATCTTTTGATCGTGGTTAGGCCTATAGGAATTGTTGGGCGGGATATCGGCAGGTACCGCGAAGGTCGGAAGTGCCAACCATGCGATTGCAATAAATGCAGTGAGTACTCTAATTGTGTATTTGTGACACATGGTGAAGTCGGTCCAGCACCTGAAGAACTTTTTCTAATTGTGAATCAACCCTTTCCATTATGCCAGGAATGAAAGGAAGATTTAAGCTCCCAACAGGTCAGGCCATACCCTGTCAGGAGCGAGGCATGTACATTTTGAGGTGTTTTGAAATAAGGTAACCTCCTGAATTGAGGTTGAAGGTTTGGTGGGAATAACTACGACTAATAAAATGACAAAAAACGCCTTTTGTCAAGAAGAAGTGTCTTTTAGGCCGTGGAAAACGCTGATGATTTTGGCCTCAGACTCCTATTGAAGATTACCATATCAAAGCTGCAAAAAAAGAAAGTGAAGCTTACATAGAGGGAGAGCAAGAAGTCTAACTGCTTTAAAATGCTGCCTTACGTTATACTTGCACACTACACCAGCCCAAAAAAGTGAACACTGCCAATCCAAAACGTGAAAAATCCCCGATTCATGTTTTCATCTGCCAATATGAATAAATCAAGGGCCACAAAATGTCAACCTTACGTGCATACTGGTGGCATCACAGTCACTAAAAAATGTTAAAGCTGCAAAATCAACCAGGTTTTACTCCAATTTTGCCGACGAGCTTAATCGAAGACGGCGTCTTTCAGCCGCACAAATACCGAATCGGCTGGCACAATCCCCAGACCGGGAGATCCGTTGGTCATAACGACGAAATCATAGCCTTCGTAACGATAAATGGCGGTGGTGTACCCAAAGATGAAGCCGTTGTGCCCCACGGCTCCGCCCATATCAAAAATGCCATAGCCGTAAGAAAAACCCAGACCTGTGGACACAAAATCGAACATCGCCTCATGATCTGCCTCCCTGACCAGTCGTCCTTCCTGAAGGGCGTTGAGCCAGATGGTCAGATCGTGCAGCGTGGAAATCATATTCCCCGCCGCACCGGCCCCAGACGGATTCCAGTTCGTGACATCGGTCCATCCCTGGTAATAATCATTATCAAAATACTGGTAACCTCGGACAAAAGGTTCGGTTATCTCATTCGCCTCGGGCAAGAACGTGGCGTCCATCTTCAAAGGTTCAAGTATTTTGGTTCGGATCAACTCGGGCAGAAACTGTCCGGTTTCCTGTTCGGCGATGATTCCCAGAATGATATACCCGGTATTGCAGTAGATCCAGCCTGTATTAGGTTCGAAGACCAATGGTTTGTCCCTGACCAGATTTAGGATTTCAAGCGGTTGCCATTGCCGGTACGGCTCTTCCATCATGAGCTGGGTGATCTCCTCTTCGTAATCGGGCAGACCGCTACGCATGTTCAGAAGCAGGCGTAAGGAGATTTCGTCGCTTTTCGGCCAGAAGTCCGGAAACCATTGGGCCAGGCGGTCGTCCAGATCGAAGTATCCTTCTTCGGCCAGGATCAGGGTCAGCAGAGCGGTGAAGCTCTTAGCGACGCTGCCGATGCGGAACCGGGTTCGGCTGTTCAGGGAATCGGTTGCCTGAACCGGGGAGGCATTTCCGGCTTTGGTTGTCATTTCGGCTTTTCCCCGGGTCCCGGTCCAGGTCGATCCGTCCGGTCGGACCACCCTGGCAACCATCCCGGGCACGTCCGCTTCCCTGTAAGCCTGATCCAGGGCCTGTTCAAGAGCATGATCCTGGTCGGAATAAACGCTGCTGGAATCGGAACACCCTGCGGCCAAGCTGAGTGCCGTTAGGAGGGCGGAGAGAACAATCGCATAAACTTTTCGAGAAAAAAACGTCATTTCTTTTCTTCCGGATTTCTACGTTGGATGTCTGGATAAAGCGGTTCAACTGCTCTTCTATGGAAAAGGCTTTTCACTTCATTCCACCCCACTTGAAGTTCCGGCGTCACTATTAACGAATTGATTGCGGGGACATTCTCCCGTTTCAGAACCTGGGCCGTAGCCGGAAGCGTACACTTTACCTTTTCCCCGTCCGCCTCTCTTCCCGTCACATAGTATCACATTGTACGAAGCCGTTGTCTCTCCCTTTTCCCTTTCAATCCCTCTTCAGTTTTAAGAACCAGAAAGGGAGGACTTCTGGATAAACCGGATCGACATATAGCTAATTATCGGAGGGTTGGCAACCGGGAATTTGGCCAGACGAGGTGGTGGCGATCTATTTGGGTTGGCGCATGTTCTGAAAACAGCCTGCCCCTTTACAAAGGGGCCAGACGTTTAATGGCATAAATATTACCTTTACCAAGCTTGAAAATCTCTATTTTCAAGCCTAATCAAATCAGGGCTCGGCATCCTATAACCCTATCAAACGCGACAATACGTGCATTGTTGTTCAGCTTATGCCAACCAAATCAATAGAAACTTTGTCTGCACGCTATGCTAATGACGCATTGGAATTCCCACCAAGATGTGCCTGCAACGCCTGATTTAACGAACAGTTCTTCACTGGGAACTCTGATTCTGAACTTCTTTTTTCACTCCTTTTTCCTTAAATGTAAAGGTCACCTCGGGGGGATTAATGTCCAGCAGTTGAACCCGATCGTCCGGTAGCTGGATCATATGGCGGGTGATGGGAAATACCATTTCCCCCGGATATGCCCCGGAGGCATTTATCTCGGCGTACACGTTCTCTTTTTCCAGGGTGCTGGCATCCTTTCGGAGCCCCCGGACCGTGATGGTGACCTGGGCGTTCAAGGGTTTGACGATCTCCATCTGTTCGGGGAGGTGTTTGATTTCAACGGGAACCGTTACTTTCGCGTCAAAATTCTGCTGCCCCGCCAGAATGAGCCAGAGGAGACTCACCAGCCCAAAGGTGATGAGTTTGGTTCGCCAGCGATGGGTGAGATGAAACCGCATCCTCTCTTTCCATCCCTCGTGAGCCGGCCCTGCAGGGGCCGAGGCCTCCCGCACCAGCGTGGAAAGATCTTGGGGAGTGGGAACCGGTTGGAGTTGCCCTTCCCTCGCCAGGGAGACCTCCCCCCGTTCCTCGGATACGATCACCACCCAGGCGTCACACCGCTCGGAGAGACCCAGGGCGGCCCGGTGACGGGTGCCCCATTCCCTGGGGAGCCCCTCGGCCGGCGTTAGAGGGAGATAGCAGGCCACTTCCACGATCTGACCCTGTTTGAGCACCAGCGCCCCGTCGTGAATGGGGGATTCTTTTTGAAATATGGCTTGTAATACCTCAGGCGTGGCATCAGCCTCCAGTCTCTGGCCTTCGGTCACGTATTCATTGACCTTGTCCCATCTTTGGATAATGATCAGGGCCCCTGTCTTTTCCCTGGCCAGTTCAAAGACGCCCCCCGCAAAACCCGAGACCCAGCCCCCCGGAGTGGCAAGCCTTCGGAATCCCAGGCGCTGGAGCGGGTTGACCTTCTCCAGAACCTGTCGGATTTCAGACTGAAAAAGGACCACGATCAGGATAATCAGGATCTGCCACATGAATTGAAACATCCATGTGGTGAGAAACAATCCCCAGGTCTTGGCCATGGTGAATACGGCCCCCAGGATCAGTAGCCCGATGAGTGCCTTTAAGGCCTTGGTGCCCTGAAACCACACAAACAGGTGATAGGCGACCACGGTCAGAAACAGGATGTCCAGGCCGTCTTGAATTCTGAAATTGGAGATAATGGCAAAAAGGCTCATGGTGCCCGTCCTTTTTCCGAGACCCTTCCGTGTTCAGACTCCATTCTCAGCATTTGCACCGGCTATGCCCCCGATTGCCTAAGGGGTAACTGGATTATGATCCAAGCAGATATTCGGGGTTTACATTCTGCAGCGCATGAAAGATATTCCCCTTTACTTTGCGATTAGACCTGTAAAATCCCTTGAGCATATTTCGGATGGCCTCTCGTCTTGAAGAACCTGCGCTGGGACACCCCAGATCGATCCTCTCCCATCCCATGGTGTGGACGTAGCGCCGAATCAAGTCCTCATCGATTAGATACAGGGGCCGGATCAACGTCAGTTTTCCGTCAAAAAGGGGCTGAACCGGCTGCATGGTGCTGATGGATGCGCCGTAAAACACATTCAAAAAAAAGGTTTCAATGAGGTCGTCCTTGTGATGACCGAATGCAATGCGGGTGCATCCCATTTCGTCCGCCAGTTGAAAAAGCATTTTTCGTCTCAAGCGCGCGCAGAGAAAACAGGGATTCTCCCGATTCTCCGGTCCATGGGCCTGGGGACCGATATGGCTCTTGATGATTCGGTAGTCGAACCCACGGTCTTGAAAAAAGGCGGCCATCCGGCCGCCCGAATCCGCCCCGAAACCCGGGTCCACATGGACCGCGGTAAGGGTATAGTCAATGGGGATCCGCCGGATCCGCTCCCTCAACAACCACAGAAGGGCCAGGCTGTCCTTTCCGCCGGAAACGGCCACCATCAGATGATCTCCGTCCGAAATCATCTCTTGTCGATGGATGGCCCGTCCCATCAGCCGTTTCATCTCTTTGGCCACAAACCCCAAGGCTTACCCTTTCCCGTTGAGTATGTTCCAAACAGCCCTTCACCCCGCATTTCAAAATGCCATTACTACCCGTTGAGGCCGAAAACGGTCAAGGCTTTTTTATCGGTCACTATTCCAGTCGTGTTGAAAATGCTCAGCGAGCGCATTCCCCGCTGCTTGCAGCGGGGTTAGTGAGCGAAATAAAAAAAGGTAAAAATTCCTTACATTTGGGAGATTCCCTGTAGCTTACTACAGGGTTCTTCAATCCGTTGACCCGCTTTTTTCCAGATCTATCAGGACATAGGTGCATGAGAAAACCACTATTCGATGGTGAGCCGCTTCATGGAAACGGTCCCTTCGCCGCCTCCCACAGTAACCGATTGAACGCGGGTTGTTGAACGCTGGATGGTAAATGTGGCATCCCAGCCGCCATCGAGGGTCAGATCCTTGGCCTCCTGAAGGGTAATATGCTCAGGATAACTTCCCTGCAATAGCTTCACGGTACCTTGGTCCGGTGCACAATCGATCCCCTCCTGTATGCTGGAAAAGCAGGGGGTGAATCCATTACACCATCCGCTTTGATCCACATAGATCGTGGCCTCGGTATTCGGGATGGGGCCGATGTATTTCTTGGCAATAACCAGATCGTCGAACCAGCATCCGCAGTCAGGATCCTGGGGCACGTAGTGTTCCAGCCAGACGTAGTTGATATTCAGATCCTCAACCGTTCTCCATCGAAACCCCTCAAACGGTGCCCCCTGGTCGTCAGGGTAGAAGCCGTCCCATACCCAGGTCCCGAGCGGAAACCCGGGGCCGAGGTGGGCCATCTTCTCCCCGTTGATCCAGAAGGCCTGCTCGCCGTTAAAGGCGCTGACCGGATCATTCATCTTGACCATGAATTCCACACAGACCCACTCCTCCCTGGGCACCGGCCAGGGAGAAGGACGTCCACTGAACGTATTGCCCCAGTAGTCACCGCCGGGCGCAGACCTCATTTCAGGCCAGTAGGTATAGAAATCCCAGCACCAGCGGCTTCCCATGGGCTCCACACCGGTGGTCCATCGATCATCGCCCTCAGGCCGCGTGCCCGCCTCGGGCCAGGGCCAGGGTAGCGACGGATGGCGTCCACCGAGCCATACCCAGTGCCCCACAGATTGGCAGCCTGCCTCGAATTTGGCATAGAACCGAATATAAAGCTGATCATATCCGGGCAGCAGGCGTTGATACATATCCGCACTCCCCTGCATGAACAGGGATTGCATTCCCCCCGATACGGACGGGGTCTCCGAACTGATGGTCATCCGCGCTTCGTGGGTTTTATATTCCCATCGGTACAGAACCGCGGCCAGGCCCTCCCCTTCAAAATGCTCTCTAAAAACCACACTGGGATCCTGATCAATTCCCTCATCGGCCACATAGTTGGCCGCAATGCCATACTCCACGGCCTCAAGACTTGGGGGTACGGACCCACTTAGAAAGAGGAGGATGAAAGTGCCGATCAGGATGCGACCGATCCATTTCAACATCGGTATGGGCTTCTCCGTTCGCATACGTTCACCCCTATCCGCATGGGTGTTGCCTGCACAATAGAGCCTTAGATTGAAACTTCTATGCAAAAAGCGAAGATGTTTTGTTGAGGTTAACGCCTTTGAACCATTAGCGATAAAGGTGTCAGGTGTCAGGTGTCAGGTTTCGAGTGTCAGGGTTTATTGTTTGCTGAAACCTGAAACCCGGAAACACTGGCCACTGGTTTGGTTGCGGCCGTAGGCCGCATTGGGTTGATCTAAAGCCAAGTAGGTGGTTCAGGCCGTGTGAAAGACATGGTGGCGGCGCCATTACGCACCCCGAATAGCAGCGGCGTGCAGGGCTCTGCAGGTGTTTGATAATCTTGTAGGCACCACGATGTCCGGCAAATAGGGACACAGGACATTCCCGCCATTATCATTCCATGGAAGACCCAAAAAATCAAGACAACCCCATTCCCTTCCGCCTTTTCAGTTTTGGGGATGAACGCTCCAAAGGCAAGTTGCCGTTGACTTGGACCATCCGGATGGCTTAGGATTCAGGGAACATTGACTCCGGGTTCCGAAAAAAAACACTGAAACCGACTGCAGAACAGCGAAAGGAGGAGCAATAAATGGAGGAGTGCATTTTCTGCAAGATCATCAAGGGGGAGGCCCCCTGCTTCAAGGTGTACGAGGACGAGAAGACTATCGCCTTTGAGGACATCAACCCGGTGACTCAAGGTCACACCCTGATCGTGCCCAAAACCCATGCTGAAAATCTCTATGAGATTGATCCGGAGAGTTTGAGCGCGGTTCATTTAACCTCTCAGAAGGTCATCCGTGCCATCCAAAAGGCCCTCAACCCCATCGGTGTGGCCGCTGTGCAGCTCAACGGCAGGGGGGTCAACCAGATCATCATGCACTACCATCTCCACCTAATGCCGAGATCCGCCGACGAGCCCCCATTAGCGGCCAGCGACTGCGGGGCCCAGCAGGCAGATATGGAGGCCCTCAAACGGACCGCTGAAAAGATCGCCGCGGCCGTGGAATAAGCGCCTGAAGGGGTGCGGCCGAAAAAATGGAGGGCAGGTGCGCCTCAATGGGTCCGCTCTCCAAAGAGCCTGGTGCCGATACGGACCATGCTGGCACCCTCTTCGATGGCCACCAGGTAGGAGTTGGACATGCCCATGGAGAGGTATCTCATCTCCACCCCTTTGATGTCGGCCCGGCTCAACTGGTCAAACAAGCGCCTGGTGGTCTTAAAATAGGGTCTGGCCGCTTCGGGGTCACCTGTCAAGGGACCCATGGTCATGAGCCCCTTGACCTCAAGGTGTTCCAGGCCGGCCATCTCCTGGATCAGAGAAGGGGCCTCCTCGGGCAAGACCCCTGCCTTTTGGGTTTCCTCGCCACTGTTGATTTCAATCAGAACCGGCATGGTTTTGCCCACATTGGCACAGGCCTTGTCAATGGCCCGGGCCAGTTTCATGGAGTCCACGGTCTCGATCATATCAAAAATGCGG
>JAIPDZ010000091.1 GCA_021737425.1 Deltaproteobacteria bacterium | reverse complement strand
GCAATTTCAACCGAGGGCTCTGTCTGATGTATAGGAGACCATGGATGAGCATACGAAACTGCATGAAAATGAGTTGACTTTGCCCATTGAATATGTATAATATGATTATCTTATTTTACATAAAGGAGTATGAACATGGAAAGGCGTATTTCTGCAACCCGTGCTGTCAGGGATTTTTCCGAAGTATTGAATACCATAAAATTCAAGAACGCCCATTACATCATTGAAAGGGGGGGGAAGCCTGTTGCTTCCATGCAGCCCGTCGCAATGGAGCCGGAACACGTGACATTGGGTCAGCTACGGAGCGTGCTCAAAAAACTGCCTAAACTGGGAGACGAATTGAATGCCTTTGTATCAGAGGTTCATTGGGTTACCCAAAATCAACCGACTCTACCCACGGGGGATCCATGGGCGTAATACTGGATACCAGTTTCCTCATCGAAGTGGAGAGGCGGGAAAGAGAAATCAGCCGGTTTGTGGAGGGGAAGGAGGCGGAGGTTTTCGGTATCAGTGTTATTACGGTCGCTGAACTGCTTCACGGCGTACATCGGGCGGATTCCAAGAAGAGACATCTCAGGAGGAGCGCTTACGTCGAAAAGGTAATTGAACTGTTTCCCATCCATGCCTTTGACACGGCAGCCGCCAGGATCTATGCGGCATTATGGGCTGATCTGGCCGCCAAAGGCCTTCACATCGGTGCGCATGACCTCATTATCGGTTCAACAGCCCTTTCTCTCGGCTATTCAGTGGCGACTTTCAATGCGAGACATTTTGGGAACATAGAAGGACTCAAAATCGAAATTCCGGCACTTTAAAACCCACCGCTCCTTTGTCTGCGCGGCCTTTCCCCGTATCGGCTCCCCGGGATTGACGGTCGGGTGTGCCTGTGGCGACTGAGCGAAGCCCCAAGCATAGACCCGCCCCGGCGGGTTTTGCCTGTACCGCCTCTACGTGATCGACAAGGTGAGGAAAGGGAAAGCGGCTGTTGAAAAAGGAGAAACGGTTTCTACTGAAGAGCTCAGGAAAGAAATGAGACATGGTAAAGCGGTCAGCCAGACCTGAAGATGATGTCTTACGGTGACAGGCCCGGTGTTTTGGGGACCGCTTCAGGATATCGTTTTATCCCGGGGATTCGATCAAAATGAGAATTGCTGTAACCCCTACTTGACTTTAAAATCCCGATTTTTTAAACTGGTTTACGAATTGAAATGTAAAGGGAAAATTGAGGAGGTCGCAAAAATGGCAGTGGAGGCGAAGGTCAGTAGAAAATGGCAGGTGGTGATTCCCAAAGAGATTCGGAAGCATTTGGCCCTCAGACCGGGGGATAGGATCTCCTTTGAAGTCTCCGGTTTAAAAACCACCATACGGAAGGAAAAAGACTCCCCTTTTGATCGGTATTTCGGGTTTCTAAGAAAGGATGTCGGGACAGACGAGCTCATAAAGGAGATGAGAGGAGATCGATGATCTACTCAGTGGATACATGTGTATTGTTAGACATCCTCTTGCCGGATCCGGTTCATGGCCTGTCGTCTAAGGAGGCGCTCAAAGAGGCATCCGATAAAGGGGGCCTGGCAATATGCTCGATCGTGTATGCGGAACTTTGTCCCCAATTCGATTCCCGCACGTCTTTGGACGTCTTTTTGGGTGAAACCGGAATCGATGTCCTGCCGTTTACCCGAGAGATCCTGTGGAAGGCGGGAAGAGAGTGGAGGTCTTATGTCAACAGGGGTGGGAAGCGAAAAGAGAGAATTATGCCTGATTTTCTCATTGGGGCCTTTTCCTGCCTGAAGGCGGAAGCAATTATCACAAGGGATAAGGCTTTTTATAAAGCGCATTTTCAGCTGGATGTTTATTACGATTGATTCTCGGCGTTCAACAACGTCCAAAATGGGCAATCGCCAGCCCAACCTTCCCTTTCTTCCAACCCGGGCTCACTTCCGGTTCACCACGTAAATCCCCATACTCACCAGAATAAGCGACAGGACCAGCTTCAGGGTCAAGGGGTCCTGGAAACAGACCATGCCCGAGAGGGTGGCGAACAACGGGGTCAGGAAGGTGAAGGAGGACAGCCGGCTCACCGGATAGGCATGGACCAGGTAGAACCAGATCAGGTAGCTGATAAAGGCGATAATGATACCCTGGAACAGAAAGGAGGTCACAATGAGGGCATCCACATGGTGTATGGGGGCCTCCTGGAACAAAAGGCTGAGACCGAACAGGATGGGTGCGGAAAACAGGGTCTGATAGAAGAGCGTATTGTGATAGGAGACCTGTCCCACCAGCCGTTTTTTGATATAGATGGTGGTGATGGCCCAGAACACGGCCGCCCCCAGGGCCAATATATCCCCTGCCAGTTGCAGGAACGAGGGAAGACCCAGATGTTTGCTCAATAGGAGGATGATGCCGGAGAATGCCAGCAGAAGGCCGATCCCTTTGTTCAGATTTATTCGATCGCCTGCCAGAAAATAATGGGCCCCCAGGGCGTGAAAGAAAGGTGTGGTATAAAGGAGGATCCAGGCTGAAGCCACCGTGGTGTACACCAGGGAGGTAAATAGGAACGCAAACTCCACGCCAAAGAGGATCCCCACCATGACGCCGTCCATCAGGTTTCCCGGAAACAAGGGGACCCGCTTTATTTTCATCCATACGGCCAGGCCCAGGGCCCCGATCAAGGAGCGAATAGCGGCGCCGAATATGGGGTCGATCCCCATATTGCCCACCTTCATGACCACGGCATTGAATCCCCAGAACAGGCAGAGCACGGTGAGAATGATGACCGCCTTAACATCCAAGGTTTCGTGTTGGGTTTGATCCATGGGGCTCCTATTGGATAGCTGATTGATGGATGATTATCATAATGAGCAGGTAGACCTTTATCACGCGGTTCCCCGATAGCAATTGTCAATAACAATGGGGCTTCCGGAGGTCAAGCGGTTTTCCGGGGAAAAGGTTTTTCCTTGCAGTTTATTGAGGGCATCCATAAGATGACCCCCCAACATGAAGACTTAATTGAGCGAGACGGCATCGGTTTCAGAATAGCTGAAAAATGAGTTCACACAGACAGATAACGCGGGTCCTGATTGTAGATGATGAAGCCGTGGTGAGGCAGGGCATCAGCAGGGCCCTTCACAATCGGCAGATCACCACCAAGACGGCTGCCAGCGGGGAAGAGGCCCTGGGGCTCCTCAATCATCACGACTTTGACCTGGTCCTGCTGGACATCAAAATGGAGGGCATGGACGGGATTGAGGTCTTACAGCGGATTCGGGACCGTTATCCGGGGACCCGGGTGATCATCATTACCGGGTATCCCACCATTGATACGGCGGTCCGCTGTACCAAACTGGGCGCCTTGGATTACCTGATCAAACCCTTCAGTCTGGATGACCTGGACGCGGCCCTGGAGAAAGCAGGCCGGGAGGCGGTCGTTGTCCCGGATGAATCCGTTGACCAGAGCGGGCTGAGGCTCGATTCGGAAAAACACCTCATGGTGGGAAACAGTCCACCCATCCGGAGGATCTTCGAAAAGATCAAGCGGGTGGCGCCCACCGAGAGTACGGTACTGATCACCGGAGAGAGCGGCACGGGCAAAGAACTGGTGGCCCGGGCCATTCACGCCAACAGCAGTCGTAAAGAGCAGGAGTTCGTGGCCGTGGATTGCTCCTCTCTGGTGGAGAGTCTGCTGGAGAGCGAACTCTTCGGCCATGTGAAAGGGTCTTTCACCGGGGCCCACCAGACCAAACACGGCCTCTTTGAACTGGCCAATCACGGGACCTTCTTTTTTGATGAAATCGCCAATCTGAGTCTCAATATCCAGGCCAAGCTCCTGAGGGTCATCCAGGAGCGGGAGTTCATGAAGGTGGGGGACCAGCAGAAGATCAAACTGGATATCCGCATCATCTCCGCTTCCAACACCGAGCTTTCAGAGGCGATTCGAAAAGGCGATTTTCGAGGGGATCTCTATTACCGGCTGAGCGTGGTGCCCATTCATCTTCCCCCCCTTCGGGAGCGGAAAGAGGATATTCCGCTTCTCATTCATCATTTTTTGGACAAGCTGAGCCGGAAGGTGAAAAGGGACCTGCCCGAGGTCACGTCCGAGGCCATGGATATCTTAAGCGAGTATGCCTGGCCGGGGAATGTCAGGGAGCTGGAGCACGCCATGGAGCGGATCCTCATCCTGGAGGATGCCCCGGTGATACGGCCAGGCCATCTCCCCTCTTATATCACCCAGCGGCAGGGGGAACTGCAGATGTTTTCCGAGGAGCCGCTTACCCTGAGTGAACTGGAGAAAAAATACATTGCCTTCATTCTGAAGCGGACCCGGGGGAAGAAGACCCGTGCGGCCCAGATCCTGGGCATCAACCGAAAGACCCTGGCAGCCAAGATTAACAAGTACGGCCTATAGGGTCGGGTAGGGGCTCACAGATGAAAGCGGGGATCCCGGCGCTCCTGGACCGCCCGGATCCCTTCGGCCACGTCCGGTCCCTCGTAGCAGAGGCTCTGTTCATGGGCCTGTGCCCGTGCCAGCTCCTTCAGGGTCAGAGAGGGCGCCTGGTAGGTCAGGTGTTTGATGACCCGGATGGGCTGGGACGGCATGGCTGCAATCTGCTTTGCCAGGGCAAAGGTGTGGGCCGTAAGCTGGTCCTGAGGAATCACCCGGTTGACCACCCCGAAGGCCAGGGCCTGCTCAGCGCTGAACACCATCCCCGACATCAACAGCTCCATGGCGCGGGCCGGTCCCACCACCCGGGAGAGCAGGGCTTCTGAAGCCATTCCCGGGTTGAGCCCCAGCCGGATGAAGGTGAATCCCATTTTGGCGCCGCTCCCGGCCAGGCGGATATCGCAGGCCATGGTCAGGGTGGCCCCGGCGCCGATGGCAGGACCGTTTATGCCGGCAATGACCGGTATTTTTAGATGGGTGAGGGTCAAATAGGCATCGTAAAACCGGTTTAGGGTCTGCTCCAGGGTCTTTGTGTCCTGATTCATCCAATCCGAAAGCATGTTTAGATCGGCTCCCGCACAAAAGGCATTGCCCGCACCGGTGAGGATCAAACACCCCGCATCGGATTGCTCCTTTACTTCCGATACTGCGTCTTGAAATTCCTCTGCCAGCGTTTCGGTGAGGGCGTTTCGGTGCGCCGGCCGATTCAGGGTCAGCACGGCAATGCCATCGTCGTAGGTTAGCCTAACGGTATGGGCCAAAATTCATCTCCTGTTGTCTGGGTTCCTTTTTTTGCCGAAGGTCTGGAAGAGTCCCACTGTTAAAAGGGTCAGGACGATGCCGAAGGGGACGCCGAGCATGAGGGCATGTCCCAGAATAGAGGTCTTCACCTGACACCAGTTGTTCAGCCGTACGGTGATGTCCTTACTTACCACCCGATATTGATCCCCTCTGCTGTCCACCGCAAAAAGCGTTCCGTCGTCAAGGTGTCCCTGAAGGCGCTTCCCGCTGATAAAAAGCCTGAAATGGTTTTGGGTATCCTGGATGGGCAATTGCATGTTCCGAGGGGTCCACCAGATGTCCTGATTGCCCCAGTAGGCCCGGCCTATCTGTGCGGCAAACTGGGAGCCGATGGTAAAAAAACCGATAGCCCCTATGAGAAGCAGTGGGTTCAACTTCATGTTTTTCATGATGGCGTCCCCCTCATTTTAAAAACCATTGATGCACAACGGCCCCTGCCAGCCATATCCCGAAACTGACGGCCAGGACCATGGTCAGTGAAAGCTGCTTTTTAAAACAGATAAAAGCCGCTAAAAAGAACAGAATCGTGGGAACCATGCCCCAGAAGGCGCCTTTGGTAAAATCCTGCATCACCTCCGGGTCGCCGTTATTTTCCAGATGCACCCACACCAAAATGAGAGCGCCGGTGAGGGGCATCACCCCGATCAGCCCGGCGGTGGACGGCAGCCGCCTGGCCACGGCCGTGGCCACCAGGATGATGCCTACGCTGATAAGTGCCTTGATGAGAACATGCATGGGGTATTTCCCTCCCTGGACCGAACTCCGGGCATTCGGCGCTGTATGTACCATATTTTAAAGCAAAATAAAACGGTCACGCGGCAGATCTATTGAAAAACCCCGCTCCCACTGGACCCCTTGAAATTTGATCCTGATTCACATAGGATACAGGGTATGATGGATATCCTGGAAAATAACAAGGTCTATCCCTTTCCGGGCAACCTGGGGGCCCTGCTGGACGAATGCCGGGAGCAATATCCTGAGCGAAGGGGGATGGGCACCCCGAATCGGATGCTGACCTTTTATGAATATTACGACCGGGTGTGCCGGCTGGTGCACGGGTTCAAAAAGACGGGGGTGAGGCCTATGGACCGGGTCATCCTCTCCTCCCTAACGCCTGAGGGATATGCGGCCCTGTCCCTGGCCCTGTTCCGGATGGGGGCGGTGGTGGTTCCGGTGAACCCCAGAATGGGGCCGTATGAACTGGCCCACATTGTTTCGGAGACCGCTCCCCGGCTGGTGATCTGCGACAAAGAGACCCTGTCCACCGCCCAAAAGGGCTGTAAAACCGTCCCCGGGACGAGCCGCCCCGGTTTCATGACCCTGGATCAGAAGGCCCCGTCCGTTTTGTTTCGAAAAGAGATGGATCTGTCCCGGGCCGACCCCACCCTGGAGAAGATGGCCCCGGAAGACACGGCCATGATCATCTACACCGCAGCCATGGAGGGGCGCCCCCTGGGGGCCCAGTTGACCCACGGGTCTTTGTTTGCGGACACGGCCGCCTTTGCCCGTCAGTCATTTACACCAGAGGGAACCGAAGGGGAGGTGTTGTTCTCCCTCCTCCCCCTGTTTCATTCCTATGGATTCACCAACGGTTTTTTGGTGCCGCTCATGGGAGGCGTTACCTGTTTCCTGCTGGGTACGTCCGTGCGGAGCAAGACCGTGGTGGGACTGATGGAACAGTATCGGCCCACCCAGATTATTTCGGTCCCGGCCATATTCCACTCCTTTTTAAAGTCCCTGTCCGATCACCCCCAGCTGTGCGCGGGCCTCAGGAACCTGACCAGCGGGGGCATCGGGATTTCCAGGGACCTGTTGGACCAGTACAGGGACAAGCTGGGCCTCACCATCAGTGAGGGGTACGGTCTCACCGAGGCCTCGCCCGTGGTGACCTGGAACGGCCTGGACCGGCTCCCCAAGTTCGGGAGCGTGGGGCCGCCCTTGTCCTGCTGCAAGATCCAGATCGTGGATGAGAAGGGCATGGAACTCCCCTCGGGCGAAGAGGGGGAGGTTCTGGTCCGGGGATCCAATCTCTTCTCCGGATATCTGAATAAACCGGACGAGACCCGGAAGGCCTTTGCAGAGGGGTGGTTTAAGACCGGCGATGTGGGCTGGGTGGATGAGGAAAATTATCTCACCCTGACCGGCCTTAAAAAGGATATGATCAATGTGTTTGGATTGAAGGCCTATCCCAGGGAAATTGAAAGACTGGTGATGAACCACCCCGACGTGGTAGGGGCGCGCATTCAGGGGGAGTGGCATCCCCGGTTCGGGGATATGGTGGCGGGCGACATCCGCTTGAGACCCGGGAGCACGGTTACGGAAAAGGCGTTTTTGCAGTGGTGCCGGCACCACATATCTCCCTATAAGGTGCCCAGGAAGGTCCGGCTCAGGTAGTAGAGCGCCTGAACGGAACCCCCTGTTCAGGCAAAATCTGAATTTCCAAATTGATTGCAAATGGAGTTGTCTTTTTGTTGTTGAGCGGGTTTTGAACCTAACCCAATTGTAAGCGGTTTTCAGGGAGGGACTATCATGAACATATGGGTCGTTTACTATTCCATGTACGGGCACGTCTACCAACTGGCGCAGGCCGCAGTCCAAGGAGCGGAATCGGTAGAAAATGTCACCTGCGCCCTTTACCGGGTTCCGGAGACCCTGCCCCGGGAGGTGCTGGAAAAGATGGGGGCGGTTGAACCTCAGAGCCGGCAGGCGGAGGTGCCCGTATGCGCGGCATCGGATTTGAGCGAACCCGATGCCATTATCTTCGGCACCCCCACCCGGTTCGGAAACATGTGCGGTCAGATGCGGCAGTTTCTGGACGCCACGGGCCAGTTGTGGGCCCAAGGGAGCCTGGTGGGCAAGGTGGGGAGCGTGATCACCAGTTCCAATACCCAGCACGGGGGCCAGGAGTCCACCATCCTGACCTTCCACGTGACCCTGCTCCATCACGGCATGGTCATTGTGGGCCTCCCCTATGCGTTTCAGGGGCAAACGATTACCGACCAGGTCACCGGCTGCTCCCCATACGGGGCGTCCACCATTGCAGGGGCGGACGGGAGCCGGGTGCCCACGGACAATGAACTTGCGGGCGCCAGATACCAGGGCGAGCATGTGGCCGGGATTGCCAAAAAACTCACCGCGCCGTAGCATTGCAGTCAGATGGGTGCACCGGTTTTAAGATTTCCGTATAAGGAACGTTCATGACGAATGAAAGACACAGAATTTCTTCCGGGGTCAGCCAGCTGGATCGCCTCCTCGGGGGATTGTTTGTGGGGGATAACGTGGTGTGGTATGACGATGCCGGGAGCCTGGCGGCCCTGTTCTGCCTCAATTTTATCCATACCTCCCAGGCACAGGAAAACCCTATTATCTATGTGGCCTTTGACCGGTCCCCCAAGAACCTGCTGGAAAAATTGGGCCCCCTGGCCCATAGTCCGGATCTCACCATTGTGGATTGTTTTACCCACGGCAAGGGGGCCGGGTCAGAGGTATTCTTAAAATTTTACGCGGAAAATGAGAGCGCATTGCCCTGCCGGATCATCCGGGTGGCAGCCCCCCAGGACATGGAAAAATTTACGGAGACCTTTTACGGGTTGTTTGAGGGGATAAAAGACCATGTTCGGATTGTGTTTGAAAGCCTGACCGGCATGCAGGAATTGTGGGGTGGAGAAGAGCACATTGTGGGGTTTTATTCCCATTCCTGTCCCCGATTGTATGAGCTGAATACCATTGCCTACTGGATCATGGAAAAAAAGGCCCATTCAGGCCGATTGCGGGCCCGCATTAATCACATCGCCCAGGTGGCCATCGAGCTTTCGGTGAAGCGGGGGATGACCTCCCTGACCCTCTTAAAGGCAGAAAACCGGCATACGGACGATCTCAACAAACCATACTACTACTGGTCCAGGGACCTGGAGGTCACTTTTGAAACCGATAAGCGGACCACCGGTCAGATCGATCTGGGGGTCCGCCTCAAGACCCTCCGCAAAAAGAGGGGCCTGTCCCAGACCGAACTGGCCAAGCTGGTGGGGGTGACCTCCAGCACCATCTCCCAGGTGGAGAGCAACCTGATCTATCCCTCCCTGCCGGCCCTGTTAAAGATGGCCGAGGTGCTCTCCGTGGAGGTGAGCACCTTTTTCCAGGAATCCGAAGACTCGGCTGATCGGACCATCTTTCAGGCCGGTGACGCCATTGAAATGAAGTTCCCGGACCAACCCATGGGGAGTATTGCGGCCAAGCTCCTGGCCCCCGTGGATTTTGAGGCCCGGGCCGAGCCCTATCTGATCGAGATCCCGCCCAAGGCGAGGCTCTCTTCCCACTTTTTCATCCATAAAGGGGAAGAGCTGGGGTATGTGCTGACCGGCAGGCTTCAGATCAAACTGGCCAAGGGGGTGTACAGTGTGCGGGCCGGGGATGTGATCTATCTGACCCGGGACATGCCCTCCCAGTGGAAGAACCCGGGGCCCCATCCGGCCAAGCTTTTCTGGGTGAAGATCAAGTGATCCCGGCGATGAAAGGCCCCCTTTTCGAGTTCAAAAGGGGGCCTGTGCATCTTTGTAATCAGGCGGCGCGGCTCTCTTCCTCATCCTCCTCTTCTTCGGCGTGATCGTGCTTGAGATCGCCGTCCACTGTCCCCTTCACGTGCTCTCTTTCTTCGGCAAAGTCGAACCCGGTCCAGATCCCGATGGATTTCAGGATGGAGTCCTGGGGGTGGAACTCACGGAAGATCTTGAAATAGTAGGCGGCTTCCTTGCTGTTGATGACCGCCTGGGGATTTTCCGCCTTGATCCGTTCCACGTCCTCGTCGGATAGCGCTTTTTCCGCCATCTTTTCGCCCAGGCTTTCACACCCGGCCCCCTGGGTGTACTGGACCTTGTATCGCCACAGGATGTCGTCGGGCAGATAGTGGGTGTCCTCAAAGGCCTTTCTGAGGATCCACTTCTCGATCTTGGCGCCGTTATGCTCCCGGATCTTGAGTTCGGGCGGAATCTTCATGGACAGATCCACCATATCCACGTCAAAGAAGGGCACCCTCAGTTCCAGGCTGAACAGCATGCCCATGCGGTCGGCCCGCTGGAGGTTGATGTTGTGGACATTCCCGATACACCGTCTGGCCTCCATGTTGAGCTTGTCAAAGGGAAAATGCTTCATGTAGTGATACCCGGTAAACAGCTCGTCCGCGCCTTCGCCGGTGAGCACCACGGTTACGTATTGGGCTGCAAGTTTGCAGGTGAAGTAGCAGGGGATGGCGCAGCGTACCAGGGAAGGATCGTAGGTTTCCAGCTTCTGGATCACCGTGGGCAAGGCCTGGTAATACTCCTCCTCGGTAAACAACAGCTCATGGTGGGTGGAGCCGATGTGATCCGCGGCAATGCGGGCCGCCTTGACATCATCGCTCACATCGCCGTTTTCATCTTCCATGCCCACCACAAAGGTGTGCAGGTGGGGGATCTCATCCGCGGCAATGGCCGCCACCAGGCTGCTGTCCAGGCCCCCGCTGCAAAATGAGCCCACCGGAACCTCCGGGTCGGCCAGGAGCCGGTCCTTGACCGCCTTGATAAAGGTCTTGCGGATCAGGTCGCTGGTCTCCTCAATGTCGGTCAGGATGTGATCCTGGATCTCGGGGATGGTGTAATACTGCACAAACCCGTCCTTTGGGGTGTAGTAGTGTCCGGCCGGAAATTCATGGACCTCATCCACGCCCGCCAGGGTCATGGCCCCCAGCTCGGAGCTGAAGTACAGTTTGTCGTGGTAATACCCGTAGTAGAGCGGTTTGATGCCGATGGGGTCCCGGGCCAGCATGAAGTCATCCCCGTCATAGATGGCAAATGCGAACATGCCGTTGAGCTCCGTGACACACGCCGGACCCTTTTCCTGGTAAAGCCTCAAAATGGTCTCGGAATCCGATTTGGTCTTGAACCGGTACTTGGACGAGAGTCTCGTCCGCAATTTCTTGAAATTGTAGACCTCTCCATTACAGATGATGGCGGTTTTTCCGTCGTTCACCACAATGGGCTGGTGCCCCTTGGCCACATCCACTATGGACAGACGCGTGTGACCAAACACCCCGTCTTCGTATTCGTGTATGCCCCGGTCATTGGGGCCTCGATGCGGGAGGGCATCCAGCATGCGATTAATGGTTCTCGTATCCTTGGTGCCGATGCACCCGGCAATACCACACATGACAAACTCCTTTCGTGAAATGATGAAATGCAAAAGGCCTCCGGCAGAGGCCCCATGTAAATCCAACGGTTATTTTTAGCACTGCTAAAAACAGGACCGGATATTAAGTTGTCCTAAAAATATTTCAGTTGAAATCATTTCAATACAATATAAACGAGGTCCCCGGTGGTGTCAAGGGATTTTTTCAGATTTTTTTGAACAAACCGGGTTGACCCCCTGAGGCCGCTCAGGTAATGGTAGTGACGATGGATCACTTTTAGACGAAAACCGGAGGCTTGCAGAGATCATGAAGCCCAGGGTGATGGTAACGCGCCGGCTTCCCAGAAGGGCCATGGCGGTTTTAGATCAGCATTTCGAGGTCCGCTGCAATCCCCACGACCGGGTCCTCACCCGGGAGGAACTGCTGGAAGGGGTCAGGGGACAACAGGGCCTGCTGCCGCTGTTGACGGACCCCATCGATGACGCGGTCATGGGTGCGGCCGGAAAACAGCTCCGGATTATCGCCAATTATGCGGTGGGGTTTGACAACATCGACGTGGCCGCGGCCACGGCCCGGGGGATTGCCGTGGGCAATACGCCCGGGGTCCTTACCGATACCACGGCCGACCTGACCATGGCCCTCATCCTGACCGTGAGCAGACGGATCGTGGAAGGGGATGCCTATGCCCGGGCCGGGAAGTATCAGGGGTGGGCGCCGGAGTTGCTGCTGGGCCGGGATGTCCATCACCAGACCCTGGGCCTCATGGGATTCGGCCGCATCGGCCAGGCCGTGGCCCGGCGGGCCGTCGGGTTTGACATGCGCATCTTATATCACGCCCGTCACCGGGTGTCCTCGGAAGTGGAAGCCCGGACCGGGGCCCGGTATGTGGATCAGGAGACCCTGCTCAGGGAGGCGGACATCATCTCCCTGCACGTTCCCCTCACCGCCCGGACCCGGCATCTGATCGGGGCAGACGAACTATCCATGATGAAACCCACGGCCTTCCTCATCAACACGGCCCGGGGAGAGGTGGTGGACGAGGCGGCCCTGGCGGAGGCCCTGGAGGCAGAGCGCATCGCCGGGGCCGGGCTGGATGTGTTTGAACGGGAACCCCGGATCCATCCGGCATTGACAGGAATGAAGCAGGTGGTCCTCCTACCCCATGTGGGGAGCGCCTCCATTGCCACCCGGACCCGCATGGGGGAAATGGCGGCGGAGAACCTTATGGCCGTGCTGTTGAAGGATCAGCAGCCCCCCCATTGCGTGAATCCGGAGATTTATAGATGAAGAAGCGGGTCAGTTTTTCCCGCGGCGGCGCGAAGACGCAGAGATCTGAGAAAGAATTAGGTAAGGATGTCTTGGTAAAGGGCCTTTACCTTTTCCCGGGTCATCACCTTTTTCCAATCCGGCCCCAGGGCGTTTTCCCATAAGGGATCCAGGGTGAGTGCGATGTCGGTCATCCGGTCCAGGTGGGCGCTTTCAAGGTCCTGGGCCATGTTTTTCGGAAATTCAATCCGGTTTTTCTCTTTCATTTCCTGAAATTTCCGCACCCCTTCGGAATAGAATTCCTCCAGGGCCTCAAAGACCAGGCAGTTGCCGATGCCGTGATGAATCCCCAGAACAAAGGAGAGCCCGTAGCAGAGGGCATGGCAGACCCCCACCTGGGAATAGGCGATGCTCATTCCGCCGAAATAAGAGGCCATCATCAGGTCCTCGTCCGCCTCGGCATCCGGGTACAGAAACACGCTTTTTACCAGTTCCATGGCCTTTTCCCCGTAGGCCCTGCTGAAAGCGTTGAGAAAGGTGCCGGTGAGCGACTCCACACAGTGGATGTAACAGTCCATGCCCGTATAAAACCGCTGATTCGCGGGCGCGCCGGACAGGAGTTCAGGATCCAGGACCACCTGGTCAAACACGGTGTAATCCGAATTGATCCCCAGTTTTTTGCGGGGCCCGGTCAGGACCGTGGTCCGGGAGACCTCGGCCCCGGTCCCGGCCAGGGTGGGGATCCCCACGTGATACACGGCCGGATTCTGGATCAGGTCCCATCCCTGGTAATCCGCAGAAGAACCGGGGTTGGTGAGCATGAGGGAAACGGCCTTGGCCAGGTCCATGGTGCTCCCTCCCCCGATGCCGATGACCCCATCGGGAAGAGATTCCGAATAGGCCATCACCTTTTCGGTGAGCTGGTCCACATAGGTGGTCTTGGGCTCCTCATCCACATTGACCCACAGCACCAGATCCCGGTCCTGTGCAGGAATCCGATCCTTGAGCGGTCTTTCCTCAAACACGTCGTCCACCACAAAGACCATGTACCCCTGAGGGCTTTGCCGCTTTTCTGAAAGGACGGCATCCAGCTGGTTGAAAGCGCCCCGGCCGAAAAGCACATAAGGGACGACTCTGAAGTTTCTCAACATATGAACCTCTTGTAAAAAATAGGTGATTTTTTTAGAAAAGTGACGGTCTCGTCAAAAGTCAAAAACTCACACAAAGCCACAACGCCCGCAAAGGTAACTTATTAACATTATTATATTTTTTGCTCTGCGTCCCTGCGTCTCAGCGCGAAAACCCTGAACCCTGACACCTGAAACCCTTTATGGGGCCAGCACTTTCCGCATTCGATCGATCCGCTCTCTGATCTCCGCCTCTGTCCAGGAAAGCTTGATCAGCATGGACAGGGTCCGTTTCATGATGGCATCGGATTGCGAGAGTGAGACCCGGGCATAATCGGGGGGCTGTTTCAGCAGGGTCAGGGGAAGACTGGCCGCCGAGCTGAGGGCCTTCAGGTGGTCCCACTGCCGGATATAGTGCCAGTTGTTTTCATACCAGTAAAAGCACCCGTCCACACCGGCCTCTGCCAGGCCCTGGGCCGCTTCCCTGGTGCGGGATTCGTCCGGAAGCAAAAAGGAGAGAAAGGTGGCTGAATCGCCCTTTTCATCCGGAAGTTCCCGGAAGGTGAGTCCCGGGATGCCGGACAGCCCCTCTTTGAGGGCCTTTTTGTGCAGTCGCTGTCTTTCCAGGATACGATCCAGCTTCCTCAACTGGGCAAGTCCCACTGCCGCGTTCAGCTCGCTGATCCGGAAGTTGGCCCCCAGTATGGCATGGCCCTCCAGGCCCCGGTCTTTCCCCGTATGATCGTGCCCGTGATCCGCATAGGCCTCGGCCCTATGATAGAGCCTCTCATAATGGGTGACCACGGCCCCCCCCTCGCCGCAGGTGATGGTCTTTACCGGGTCAAAGGAAAAACACCCCATATGACCAAAGGTGCCCAGGGCCTGGTGATTGAATGTGCCGCCCAGGGCCTGGCAGGCGTCTTCTATGAGAATCAGGTCGTGTTGGTCGCACACGGTCTTGATGGCATCGATCCGGGCCATGGCCCCGCACATGTGCACCGGGATCACGGCCTTGGTTTGGCCCGTGATCACGCGCCGCACCGCCTCGGGATCCAGACACAGGGTTTCATCGATTTCCGCAAAAACCGGAACCGCGCCGGCATGCAGTACCGCCTCCATGGTGGCCACGAAGGTAAACGGCGGAATAATGACCTCATCTCCCGCGCCGATCCCGCACGCGGCCAGGGCCGTGCTCAGGGCTGCGGTGCCGCTGGCGCACAGATGGCAGTAGCCGATTCCCAGCCTCTGGGCCAGTTCGGTCTCAAAGGTCTTGGCCATCCAGTGTCCATTGCGGGCCTGGTCAAACCCGTAGCGGAACAGGACCCCGGTCTCAAGGACATGCCCCACTTGGGTTCTCTCTTCTTCCCCGAATATCTCAAAACCCGGCATAAAAACCTCCTCACGCGGCATGTAGCCGCACCACGACTTGATAAAACACGAAGACAAGGCCTTTTCAGCCCTTTTTGGTTTCTGAACAATCGCCCCATAAGAGCGCCTACAGTACGGACTTGATATCCACCACCGGCGTGCCGTCCACCACCTCCAAAGGCGCCACCCGGATGATCACCGGCGATTCAAATGCCAGAAGCCGGGTTTGATGCAGGCCGATGGGGTTGGGCCGGTGAGGGGAGCGGGTGGAAAAAACCCCCCGCACGGGGTTCGCAGGGTTTCCCCTGGGGTGCACCTTCAGTCGTTCGCGGTCCGCCTGATGCAGCCAGGTCAAGACCATGATTTCACTACCCACCCGGATTCCCTCCAATGCCTCGGCATATCGGGGATCCATATGGATCCGCACCTCTGGAGCCCCTTCGCGTTCCTGCTTGGGACACTGGTGAAGGTCCTTTATGGGGGATCTGACCTCTCCGATCTGTGTGAGTCGGAAGTCGGACATG
>JAIPDZ010000090.1 GCA_021737425.1 Deltaproteobacteria bacterium | reverse complement strand
GGAAAGGAGAGAAAAGATGAGCCTTGGTTTTAGTGAGATTCAACTGGAAGAGAATGCCCACACCGTAGTTTCCCTTACGTTTACAGGAAAGGTGGACAAGGAGGATTACGAGCTTTTTGTCCCCCAGTTGGAAGGCCTGATCAATGAAGGGAAATCGGTCCGCATTATGGTGGAATTGAGGGATTTTCAGGGATGGACTGTGGGGGCGTTATGGGAGGATACCAAATTCGGAACCAAACATTTCAATGATATCGATCGCCTGGCCATTGTAGGCGACAAGCGATGGGAAAAAGGGCTGGCTGCGTTTGCCAAGCCGTTTACCACTGCTGAAGTGCGCTATTTCGACCTCATGGAAAAGGACCAGGCCAGGAAATGGCTGGAGGAGACATAAAGGGAGGTTCAAAGGTTCAGAGGTTCCGAGGTTCAAAGGTTCCAAGGTTCAGAGGTTCAGAGGTTGAAGGGCTCAGCCTCACCCGCCGGAAAGGGCCGATACGGTGATCGGCCCTACGAGAAAAAACCTTGACCCCTGAACCGATGAACTTTTCAACCTTTGAACCCATGAACCCTGGAACCTCTTTTCTAAACCTGTGAACCTCGATGACGGAGTCATGCATATGGAAGGCAACACTATGCCGCTGTACATCAAAGACTGCACCTTGATTGCCATGGCCACGGGCAAGCGGGCCCAAAACCTTCGGGAGTTAAGGGAGTATTTGCGGACTATCTCCACCAACAGTATCTACTATCATTTCTGGGGAGGATTGCTGCGGCCCCGGTTCGATGATCCCGAATATCACAATGATTTCGCCATATGGTCCGCCCACAGCATTTACAACAAGCCCCTGGCCGAGCGTTTGGCGGTCGTCGATCCGGTGGCGTTTTCGTCCATGGAAGCCCTGCGTACCGAGATCCTGGGCCTGATTGAAGAAAGCCTGGATGAGACCGAATATCCGGTGTGGGCCAAGCGGGATGATCAATTTGAATTCATTCAACATCAGATTGTGGTTTTTGACACCGGAAGATGGGTGGACAGGCCTGAACAACTAACGGAAATCCTGCCGGAATTGTCCAGGGGCAGCATTTTTTTTCATTTTATTGACGCCCGCAGAAGAAATGAAAACGGCCTGGATGACTTCCAGAATTGGCTGGGGCATTTCGGCCCTCCGTTTCAGGGGATGTGCCAGGCCATCTCATCCATTGATCCTTACTTCAGCAATTTACATAAAATTCGAGACGCGCTGATCACAGCCGTTCAGACCCATCAATCGCAGGGAGCAATCGAATAATGCTTGAAAAATATGCCGAAGTCGCCGGCCACGATGTGGTGGAGCACCTGAGACAACTCGCGGAGCCTTTAAAGGGGTTGAGATTGGTGCACATCAATTCCACCAAATCGGGCGGCGGGGTGGCTGAAATCCTATATAAGATGGTACCGCTGATGCGGGAGCTGGGCATTGATGCACAATGGGAGATCATTACCGGAGAGCCGCTCTTCTACGAATGCACCAAGGGGTTTCATAATGCCATACAGGGGAATCCGGTGAACCTGACCGATAGCCAATTGAGGAGCTATGAACAGACCAATCGGGACTATGCACAGACCGGTGAAGCCATACTCCGGGACGCGGATGTGGTCATCATACACGATCCCCAGCCCGCCGCCCTCATATCTTCTTTTCAGGAGAGAAAGGGCAAATGGGTCTGGCGGTGCCATATAGATGCCAGCAGACCTTTTCGGCCCATATGGCGGTACTTACGGGATTTTGTCAGTCAATATGACGCGAGTGTCTTCTCCATCGCTCCTTTTTCCCAGCGGTTACCGCACCCCGTATATCTCATCGCCCCCAGTATCGATCCCTTACATGAAAAAAATATCGACCTCCCCATTGAAGAGATCGAGGGCATCTACAGCCGCTTTGATATTGATCCGGAACGGCCCATGATCCTCCAGGTCTCGCGCTTTGACCGGTTCAAAGATCCGGTGGGGGTGATTCACACCTATCGGTTGGTTAAGCGGTTTATCCCCCATGTCCAGCTGGTGCTTGCAGGCGGCGGCGCCTCTGACGATCCGGAAGGGGAGGCGGTCCTGCAGGAGGTGCGAACCTCTGCCTCTGAAGATCCGGATATTCATATACTGCTGCTTCCGGGAGATGCCCATCGCACCATCAATGTGCTGCAGCGGGCCTCGGATATTGTGCTTCAAAAATCCCTTCGAGAGGGGTTCGGGCTTACGGTGACCGAGGCCATGTGGAAAAACAAGCCGGTCATCGGGGGGGATACCGGGGGGATTCGCCTCCAGGTGGTGAACCATCATACCGGTTTTCTGGCCAATACCCCGGAAGGGGCGGCCCTTCGCACCCGGTATCTGCTTTCCAATCCGGAAATCATGGAAGAAATGGGCAATAAGGCCAAAGCGTTCGTGCGGGAAAACTTTCTGGTTACCCGGCATTTGCGGGAGTACCTGACCCTGGTCTACGCCCTATTGAATGAAAACCAGGAACGGATCCAGCTTGGCGGATAAAAATCGGAAACCGCAAGAGCGAAGGACGCAAAGCGTTTTGACATTGCCCTTGAACCTTTCAACCCAATTCAGAAACAAAGGAGGATGCACATGACGGATAGAGAAATTCAGCTCAAGGGATTTGGTGTACAACTGGAAGAGTGGGAGAACAAGATCGCTGATTTGAAGGCCAAGGCCCAGGAGTCCAGGACGGCCCAACCCCCCGAGCATCTGGAGAAAATAGATCGGTTGCAGCAAAAGACCGAACGCATTCGAAGGAGCCTGGAGGAAACCGAAAGCAAGACTGAGATTGACTGGGAAAAGGAGAGGAAGAATATCGAACATGCCTTTGATGATCTGAATGAGGAGTATCGTGAGACCTGGGCCTATTTTTATCATTAGATGCTACCCACTGCAAAAAAGACCCCCTCATGGCCTTGTATCAATTGGCAGCAATTTCAAAAGGCTAAATTAACACCAAACATCTAATGCGGACAAGCCGGAACCAAAAGTGTTCAGGTGTCAGTGTTCAGGTTTCAGAATTTGGGTTTGCTGACACCTGACACCAGTCGAAGATTCCGCTATCGCTATCTGCGGGGAAACCTGACACCTTCTTCCAATAAATCAAATGGCTTAACTTCAACAAAACATCTTCGCTTTTTGCATAAAAGTTGTGATTTAAGACTTATGCGGAATTGTATTTAGTAAGAAAGGGCAAACTGGACCATCATGCAAGGCATTGTAGGCATTGTCGCGTTTCTCACCTTACTGGGCCTCCTCCTGGTCATAACCCGTCTCGCCACCACGGCCCTTTCCCTGACCGGCCTGTCCTATGAGGCGGCCAGTTTTCAGGCCCGGTCTGCGTTTACGGGAACCGGTTTCACCACCAGGGAGGCGGAGCGGGTGGTGGACCACCCGGTGCGGCGCCGCATCATTATGATGCTGATGGTGGCCCGCAGTGCCGGGTTTGTGTCCATTGTGATCTCCTTGATTCTCTCCTTCGCAGGTACCGGAAGTGAGACGGACCGACTGTTTCGGATCTTATGGCTGGCCGGCGGGGTCGTGGTGTTATGGTTCCTGGCCCGCAGCCGATGGGTGGGCACCTATCTGAGCCGCCTCATTGATTGGGCCCTTCGACGCTGGACCAACCTGGATACCCGGGATTACGTGAGCCTTCTGAAGCTTTCGGGCGATTACAAGGTCAGCGAACTCCGGATCAAGGCGGATGACTGGCTGGCAGGCAAACAATTACAGGAGTGCCGACTCAACAAGGAGGGCATCACCATTTTGGGCATGTACCGTGAAGACGGCACCTATCTCGGTGTGCCCACCGGAGATACCAAGGTCTATGCCGGAGATACCCTGATCCTGTACGGCCGGACAGGGGCCCTCCGCGATCTGGATACCCGGCGAAATGACGAAGCCGGTCAAAAGGCCCACGAGCAGGCAGTGGGAGAGCAACAAAAACACGAGATGGAAGAGAAACGACAGGACGAGCAGAGGTCCTGAGGTTCAAAGGTTACGAGGTTCCAAGGTTCCAAGGTTACGAGGTTCAGAGGTTCAAAGGTTGAAGGGTTCAGTTCCTTAGAGGGGGCCGAACCAATGGATTTTCCTTATGCCGTAGGGCGGGTAACTCTCCGAGGCGTAGGCTCTACAAGCCGGAGGCCTCACCCGCCGGAAAAGGCCGATACAGTGATCGGCCCTACGAAAAACAGGGTCGATAAGGTTATCGACCCTACGAGAAAAAAACTTGTCGAAGGTCCCATTCTTTAGAGCGGGGAACCCGTGAACCTGTCAACCTCTGAACCTCTGAACCTTGGAACCCTTACCCCCTTATCCCTCCCGTTTTTCAAGCCGCCGTCTGACCCACCAGAATCCCACCAAAAGGACCGCAGCCAGGGCTACTGTAATGAGGATATTGATCCACGCCGGATCCTGAATGGTCTCGAGAAGCCGGCCTGCAAACAAGGTAATGGCCAGGACGCCGGGCGCCATGCCGATAGCGGTCCCTGCCAGATAGTCCCAAAATTTGATATGGGAGGCCCCGGCCACCATGTTGACCACGGAAAAAGGGGCCACGGGCAGATTCCGTACCACGACCACGGTCAGGATCCCCTGTTTTGCCAATCGCTTGCTCAGCCGAATGATGCGACGTCCGGCGAGTCGGTTCAGGGTCTTGGAGCCCATGACCGCCCCGATACCATAGCTCACCACGGCACTCAGGATACAGCCTGAAAGGGCGTATAGGGCAGCGATCCAGGGCGGAAAGACCATGGCGGTCACCCCTACCAGTATGGTGACCGGCACCATGAGCAATCCAGCGGCTATATAAGCGGCCATAACGCCCAGGGGCGATAGGGCGTGCGCTTTCAGGGAATAGCCCAAAGCGGCCAGGTTTTGAGGGTTGATATATTGAGAAAGGGGGGTCCAGCGCCAGGCCGCTGCAAATCCCAGAAGAACGGTCAGGATGATAATGGCCTTGAGCCACGCCCTCTTTTTAGATTTCGGCGTTTCTTCCTCCACAAACTGGTCCACCACCTCATCCAGTTTGACCGGGCCGTGGGGGTCCAACAGGGAGGTGTCGGGTAAGAGCTTTGCGCCGTCAATGGGCAAGGCCTCCTGCAGATTGAGCTTCTGCAGGTGACGTTCGGAGTCCTGCAGGGAATCAAAGGCCTCCAGGAAGGAGGCTTGGGCCTGAAACGCCCCATCCACCTCCTCCACGGGTTTTCCCGTATGTTCGGACAGCAAGCGGTTCCGAAATCCGATGATGCCTTCCCGGGCGGGGGATTCATGGGAGACTTCCACCGTTAGATCGCATTCCGTATCCAAGCCCATGGAACGATTGGTCAGATTTGAAGATCCCACCCGGGCCAGACGATTATCCACGATCATAATCTTGGCATGGACGAATACATCGCCATCACCACCCAAGGCGGGGTATACCACGCGCAGCCGGTTATGGCGATCTTGGGCCAATACCCGCTGAAGGTGGCGGGCCCGAAGCGCATCCATGGTGCTTTTCTCCAGCAGCCCGCTGGAATTTCGGGGCAACACCAGCACAATACCGGGGCCCCTTTTTTTTCTCAGGCTGGCAATCAGGGCGTCTCCGATGACCGGAGAGGTGAAATACTGGTTTTCCACGTATACATAGTGCTGAGCCGCCGCAAACATGTCCAGGTACAGGGCCTCCACTTCCCGCACCGCCTTGCGGTCCTTGTATGCGGGGAGGGTTCTGGCGATGCCGGCGCGCACACCGGTCACATGGGGGGAGATCTCCCGGGGCCAGGAAAGAGGGTCTTCTCTCTTCACCGCCTGCAGCGCCTCCCCTGTGGCCCACAGCCATCGAAGCCGGAACAGGTCTCCGAGAGCGATGGCCATATCCCCGTCCGTAACGGCCTGGATGTCGTGAAAGGGCGGGTAGGGCAAGCCGTTGGGGGTTTTTCGACGCGGATCGTGCGGATCATGCCGGGGCGTATCCCACCGGTGTTTGGTGAGATCCAACCCCCCGCAAAAGGCGAGGGCGTCATCCACCACCACGAATTTCTGGTGGTGGGAGGCCCCGGTGGGGTGCTCGTCATCCAAGTGAAAATGGATCCGTTCATGAGTCTTGGATCCCAGCCTCCATGCGGGCAGGAACTCCCGTTCCAGGGTGTAAATAAGGGAGAAATCCCAGCAGAGGATATAGATCTCCAGCCCCGGTGTTTGACCGGCCTTTTCGTTGAGGTAGGCCCCGAGGGTTATGTCAGGGTCAGGGCCGTTTTCAGATCGAGACAGACGGACCCGGCTGTTGATATCCCATCCGCTGATGTAAACGGTGTGCCTGGCCTGATCAATGGCGGAAATCAGGGATCGGAAGTAGACGTCCGCATCAATGAGAAAAGAGAACCGTTCGGCGCGTCCCACTCGCCAACAGTTTCTTCCTTGCTTCAGTATGGGTGAGTTGTGCATGGGCTTGGAGGTTCATGGGTTCAAAGGTTTACCCGCCGGTTTTGAGGCGGGTAAACCTTTGAACCTCTCCCCCTAAAAACTCATAAACGGTTCCAATTCTTTCCCCTCATCGGCCATGGTGAATGCCTGGGCCATCGTTTGATTCACCTCAGGCAGGGCCGTGCTGATGCCCGTCTCCAGTTCGCCCTCCCGGCTTATCTTGTGGGCCAGAAAGCCGTTGGAGGGGACCTGTTTGAGTTCAATGACCACGTCGAGGTAAACGGATTCCACCTCTTGTAAGGTGTCGGTCTCTTTTCGAGTCTGATCCAATAGGGCCCGGAATTTGTCCATAGCCCCATCCACGTCATCGGCCTCCACCACGCAGGAGAAATAGCCGTGTACCGGTTTGTCCGTAAATCCATCAAAAGAGAAATATCCCATATACAGCATCAGTGACCTCCGGGGTTAAAGGGTTAGAGGTTCAAAGGGGTAAAGGTTCCGAGGTTCCAAGGTTCAGAGGTTCATGGGTTCAAAGGTTTACCCGCCGGTTTTGTGGCGGGTTCCAGGGCTTACGGTCTGATTCCTTCACAAAAACATGGAGCGGACCGTTTCCACGATGTCGCTCGGGGTGGAAGAGACCTTGGAGATAAACTCGGCGGCCCCGGCCTGTAAAGCCCCTTTTCGATATTCAGAGGCATCATAATTGCTGATGACCACGATGGTGGTCTCGGGATGTGCGGTCTTGATTTTTCGGGTCAACTGTATCCCGCTTTCATCCGGCAACTCAATGTCCATGAAGATGAGTTGAGGTGGATCCGCCTCGATCTTGAAAAGGGCGTCCTCTCCGTCAGCGGCCTCTCTTACGTTCATGGATGGAAATTTGGTCAGCAGAATCCGCCGGAGTATCTGGCGGAAAAACGTATTGTCATCCACAATCAGCGTATTATACATGTCCTACCCCCAAGGTGGCCGGCTCTCTTGAAGTTTACCCTTATACCGATACCACGCTCGGCAAAAAGTGCATATGGGGGGTAGCCTGTATTTGGTTGCCGGATATACGTTAGGTGGTGGAGCGCCGTTGATCCGGCAGGGGTTGGGACCGGGGAAGTTCCACAGTAAAGGTGGAGCCCTCGCCCTTTATACTGGAGGCGGTAATCCGTCCCTGATGGCGTTCAACGATCCGCTGGCATATGGATAAACCCATGCCCACACCGTCAAATTCGCTGCGTCCGTGCAATCGTTGAAAGGGGGCAAAGATCCGGTCCAGATGCCTTTCATCAAACCCGATGCCGTTGTCCGCCACCCGAATCCTGCAGAATTCGTCCACCGGAATCAGTGGCGGTGGTTGGAATTCCGTCTCTCCCACGGGTTCTTCCCAGAGCCGTACCAGGGGGGGGCCCCCGTTTCGATGGAATTTGAGTGCATTTGCCACCAGATTCTGAAACAACTGGAGCATCTGGTAGGGGTCGGCCTCGATGGTGGGCAGCACCCCCACTTCCACCCGGCCGCCGGTTTCTGAAATGCGGCTTTCCAGATTGGACAGAATTTCCGCTACGGTTTCATTTAAATCCACTTTCTCGAAGGGCTGGGCCTGTGTGGTGATCCGGGAATAGGTGAGGAGCGCCTCGATCAGGTGTTGCATCCTGTCTGCGGCCCGTACCATGCGCTCCAAGAAATCGAGGCCGTCCCCCTGTAGGGTCTTCCCGAACCTGCGCTTTAACAGATCCCCGAACGCCCGGACCTTGCGGAGCGGTTCCTGCAGGTCATGGGAGGCCGTATAGGCAAAATCCTGAAGATCCCGGTTGCTGCGCTCCAGCTTCTTCCGGTAATGCCGCCACTGCTGGCGGGCCAGTTTCTGTTCGGTGACTTCTGTCAGATTGAGAATGAGGCCGGTCACTGTGCCGTGATCATCGGTCACCGGTTGAAGGGTCCAGTCCCAATAGGTATCCTCCCCTGTATGCGGGAAGGTCTCCTGCAGGGCGAAATACCGCTCAGCAGTCTCTACCGCCCGTTTGAAGATGGCCTCCCGCCTGGGATCGGGATAGAGGTCGAAATACCCTTTTCCCACAAAGAACTCGCGTCGATGCCCGGCCCATGCGGCAAAGGCCTTATTGACCAGGATCAAACGGAAGTCCGGGTCCATATATAAAATGGGGGAGGCGATGTGGAAGAGAATATTTTCCAGGAGGGTGTTGCGCTCCTGCAAGTGTTGGATGGCTTGGTTATTCATGGGGTGATGGGTTGGCGGTAGTGTCTACGGTCGTTGTTTTTTTAAGGTACGTTGCATATGGCCGGGATTGAGGTTTGAGACCTCGGATCTCCGTAGACGGTATGGAGTGAACCATAAACCGAATACGGTAATCCATAGCCTCATGTTAGGATTCTTTATACCAAAATCGGGGGCATTTGGCAATAAAAATCCTCGGCAGGGATCGTCAGGATACGGCCGGTTGTTCGGGAGGCGGTTGACCGGATTCCATGAAGGGCAGCACGGCGATATCCAGCCAGTATTTGGACAGGGTCCCCATGGCCTCCACGAGGGACTGAAAACTGGCCGGTTTGGGAATATAGCTGCTGGCCCCCAACTGGTAGCTGGACATAATATCCTCTGCTGCCGTGGAATTGGTATAGATGATCACCGGGATCTGCCTCAGGTCCGGATCCGCCTTGAGCTCGGTCAGGGCCTCTTTGCCGTTTTTGACCGGCATATTCAAATCCAGGAGAATGAGACTGGGATGAGACGGCCGCTCCGCATCCACGAATTTTCCCCGGCAGAACAGGTAATCCAACAGCTCCTGTCCGTCCGCAACCAGGTCGAGTTCCGTCTGGGCCCCGCTCTCCTCCAGGGCCGCTTTGGTCAGGTAGTAATCGTCCGGATCATCGTCCACCATGAGTATGACAGGGGAGGTCTTATGGATTTTCATTTTGAGCACTCCTTTCTATGGACAACCCTTTTTCATGTTTTGACACGGTCTTTCCCGTGTTTTAACACAGATAGGATTGCCCTCTGGATGGATCCGGTTAGTCGGTACAAACGTGTTTACGCAAAATTACTGGTGATTTCCCTGGCAGAGGGATCCCCACCCGTGTTGATAAGGCTCCTGAATCCCAGTACATTTTTGACGCTTTGCTTGAGTTCGGAAACGGTCATTCCCTTTAACACCACGTCGTCGGCAGCGAGGGCCATGGGCTCTGTCCTGAAAGAGGGATCACTGGTACACAGGATGACGGGCAATTCAGGATACGCCTTTCGGATCTCCTGAAGCAGTCCCAGACCGTTACTGCCGTATAGACCGGCCTCCAGGATCATCAGTCCGGGCTGCAGGGTCTCAATCAATTGCATTTCCTGTCCGGGCTTACCCACCGGAATGACCTCGTATCCCTCTTCCGCCAGTTCATCCCGATAAAGCATCTGAATGACCTCGTCGGGTTCCAGTAACAGGATTTTATTGTTTATCCAGGGGCTTGGATTGCGCGTGTATGATGCAACGTCCATAATTGCCTCCCGTGGACCCTTTAGGTCCGGCTGCAGTTTTCCGTTTCCTCCGTATTTTTCGTCCCTATCCCATACCCGGCATCCTCCGGGCGGGCCTCTATTTTAGAATCTCCCCTGTGAACATGGATATCGCATTCCGGAAACAGGAGGTTCAGGCACCTTACCAACCGGTCCGCCTCTTGGGCGCCGGCGGCTTGAATGATGATTTTTTTCATAAAGGGCCCCGAGTTGCCCGGTATCTCCACATGTTGATTCCCCCTATAATGGAAAACAGGCCGTTTACAGGGAGAGCTTGTCCCCGGTTACGATCAGTTTTGTGGTTCCCCCTCGAATTTCCCGAAGGTCTGAGCAGGCATCCTCAAACACGGCCCGGCCGAATCCCCAGACCTCCTGCAATCCGCCGGTGTCCAGGAAGATTTTATCCGTCATTTTGGAACATACGTTCAACACATCCACCAGTTCCAGGGCCGAAGTCCCGTCAAAATCCCCTGTGAGTTTCAGACAAAGACCCTGGGTCTGGTTCTCCTTCTGGATCTTGAAATTTGCGGCCATAACAGAAGTCTCCTTATATGTGGTGTTCAATATTGGGAAAGAATATCGGTTTTGCCCCCGAAATCCTGTTTTACGCCACGATACGTCCGGTTTGAAATGGAGCTGTAGCCAAACAATCACTTCTCCACAGACAATTGTCTTCCCCGCAGTCAACCACCCGCTCGCTGCCGAAACAGGGAATATTGTGTTCAGCATATTGGATGGCACGAATCATATCCGGCTTTTTCATCCGGTAGGAATTGATGTCCAGACCTTTGGCCATTCTACGCACTTCGTTCCAATTCATGGAGAGCCTCCTCTTATTTTCGTCCCGGCCGGGCATTGATACGCATTGAATGAAAATCCCTGCTGTTGTGTAAACCATAGATTTGAAAAACAGATGTGTCTATCAGGAGATCCTTGATTTTGAGTAAGTTATATCCCAAATTTCATGCGCTATATCTTAGAGAGCAGGTTTAAAGGTTTACCCGCCGGTTTTGAGGCGGGTTCCAGGGTTCAGAGTTTCTCCGCTCAAAGAGCGGGATCTTCGACAAGGTTCTTCTCACGCAATTCCCGTGCCGGGGTCCCGTTGGGCCGAGCGTTGGATAAACTACTGATTTTACGTATTAAAAGCCAAAGCCCCGATGGGCTGAAGTAAAGTGTCCCCTTTACCGGTGTCGATTTTTTTAACAAACTGGAAAAGCACCAGATGGTATCAAGGTACGGTCGCATCATTAAGATTTTGTTGGGCGGTAACAGTTTTATAATCCCGATACTCCCCTCTTAAAGGTGAAGCACCACAGCCATAGTACGAACTGACTATTGCCCTACGTACTGTAAGCAACTGGTATACCAGGTGGGGATCATTGAAATAAGGTATTGATATGTGGTAAAAAGTTTATGTTCGAGGGCTTTTAGGGTAAGCTTTTTGGAGGGTTTTTCCTGCAAATAGAAGCCAAAAAAATGAAATGAATAACTTAACCTGTTGATAAAATGAGATATTCTAATTGAAGGGATTTTCCTACACCTGCTTGGCATAATCCCAAGAAAACCGATGGTGAGGTTCGCAGAAATAGTTCTTTAGAACGAACCGCTCAGATCGAGACTTTATTTGATCGCAAAAATCTTGCCCTTTCGATTTGTACCCACTTTCTTTTTATGATACGTTAGGCGGGAATTTTCTTTAATTATGGATGCTTGCGGAGAGATGGGTCCATGGGGCTGGTCCGCTTTACAACCTCTGAACTTATGAACCCGCCACAAAACCGGCGGGTAAACCTTTCAACCCTTGAACCCCTGAACCTATGAACCTTTAAACTTCAATCAGTTCTTTTTTGATGGCGAGTTTGGTGAGTTCCGCCACGGAATGGAATTTCAATTTGTCCATGATGTTGTATTTATGGGTTTCCGCGGTTTTGGGACTGATACCAAGCCGTTTTCCGATCTCCTTGGGGGTCTTCCCATCCGCCAGCAGGACAAAGACCTCCTTTTCCCGGTTGCTCAGCTTGGATATCCCGTCTTCCACCTGTTTTACCCCTTTGGCGTCGCCCAGTTCCAGCTCTTCCACGTGGTCCTTGAGTATCTCGCGGACCTTCTTGCTGTAAAATGTGCCGCCTCCCCGAATGGACCTCAGGGCCAAAATAAGGTCGGAGATGGGTTCCTCCTTCAGCACATAGCCGGGGATACCCGCCTTGAACGCAGACACCACGTATGATTTCTCTGCATACATGGTGAAGATACAAATCTGTATGCCGTCATCCCAGGCCGTGATTTGTTCGGCAGCCCCCAGTCCGTCGAGACGGGGCATGGAGATATCCATGGTAACCATGTCCGGTCGTTGGGATTTGACCGTGTCCACGGCCTCCAGTCCATCGTGCACGGCGCCGATGCATTCGAATTCAGGTGCTGTGTCCAATGCGGACCGGATTCCGTCCACCACCACGTGGTGGTCATCCACGATCAGGACTCTGGTCGTTTTGCCCATGCGAGGTTCCCTTCACCATTGGGTTTTATATGCTGGCTTTTATCTTTATTTTCAAATATATAAATATACTTCACTTATCTAAACTTGCAGAAGTTTACACATTTTCCTGAATTTGTCAACTTTTCTGTTATCTTATAAGGCCCACAGAGAGAAAATATGCTTGACAAACAAAAGGAAATTCCCGTAAAAATAAAAATTATGGAAACATGAACCAATGCCGCTTCATGATTCCTTCCCTCATGATTCGGAGTCAGATCATGCACGCAGAACGTTTAATTATTGAAACCGATCATTCGGGTTCTCCAAAGGATTTTCCGAAACTCCCACCCAACAAGCAGCTAGAGATAATCTTTCGGGTACTCGATGATACTCCGGGAGACCGGCTGCGTACTCCCCACCGCGACATTGCTGGTAAAGTGCGCATTATTGGTGATATTATCAATACGGTTCCAGAGATTGACTGGGATTTGCCCGGGTGATCGTATTGGACACTCATATATGGCTCTGGTGGGTCAATGGGGACACCACTGCACTTGGAGAAAAGCGAAAAGAGATGGTAGACGCCGCCGATGTGGCGGCGGTGTCAGCGATCAGTTGTTTTGAAGTTGCATGGCTTGAAGCCCATCAACGCATTGAACTCCCCTGCGACAGAAAATCCTGGTTTGAAAAGGCGCTGCATGGATCTGGGATCACGCTCGTTCCCATTACACCGGAAATTGCTGGAAGAGCAGTGGACCTTCCCGAGCATCACACAGATCCCCAAGACAGGCTTATTATTGCCACTGCTTTGATCCATGAAGCCCAACTGATGTCTTCAGATCGAAAAATCCCCCTTTACAAAGAACTGACAGGCCGACTGCTTTGATCCCTGCTCTTTGGCCAATAACGAATAACCCTTTCAGCTTTGAGGTTTCAGCTCATTACCCCTTCGCGCACTTAGAGCCTTGCGGGTCAACCTGAAGCTGCCTCTAATTCACAAACCAGGATGTGACCCCGGTGTCCCAGACCGATGAACGGGGAGCGACTGGATTCCGGCGCGTAGGCCGGAATGACGGCTTCTTCTCGGAGGCGGGTAACATTACCCGCCAAGAGATAAAGTTATCGGCCCTACGAAAAAACAATGGTGTATTCATGCACGCCTCTTGCCCTCCCCGAATTGAAAGCCTGTCTCCTCTACAGGCTTTTGAACCGCCAAATACGCACTTTCCTGTATTTACCTTTCAGACGGCTTGAGGATAGACTAGTTTCCATCCATAAATGGCCCTTTTCCGCAATCTCGGCGTCAAACTGCGGAGTTCCTTGTGCGGCGTACTATCGTACGCCTCCGCGTAACTCCTTGTTTTCCTTGACCTTGCGGAAAATTGCGCATTTCTGGATTGAAAACCCGATAGTGTCCAAAATTATTCGCGGATGGACACTAGACTAAAAAAATGTCGGGAAACCCCCTGAACCCGCCACAAAACCGGCGGGTAAACCCCTGAACCTCTGGAACCTATGAACAAAGATAAATTTACCGACCAGCACGACGGCTCGATTACTCCCGGGCCCCCGGACAAACACGGCATCAACTGGAAGATGATCGCGGCCATTGCCCTGTTCTGGGTGGTGCTGTTTTATTTTTTTACGCCAGCCCGCCAGCCCGCCATGCAATTGCCCTATTCGGAGTTCAAGAGTAAGGTCCAGGATGGACAGGTCCAATCCATTACGGTCAAAGGAGAGGAGATCACCGGCCGGTTCGAGTCGCCGGTCAAGGGGGAAACCATCCAGACCCTGTTCGGCGGCGAAAAAACGCCTGAATTCGAATCGTTCAAGACCATTATCCCCGGATTCGGGGACAAAGAACTCATGAGCCTGCTGGAGAAAAACGATGTGGTGGTGCATGCCAAATCCGATGAGCGGCCCTGGTTCTGGAGTTTGTTGATCTATGTGCTTCCCTGGGTGCTGATCATCGGCTTTTTTGTATATTCCAGCCGCAAATTTCAGGAGCGCATGGGCGGGGGCGGGGGCATGAACCCCTTTTCCATCGGCAAATCCAGGGCCAAACTCTACACCCGGTTTACCAGCAATGTGACCTTTGACGATGTGGCGGGCTCAGAAAACGCCAAAAAGGAGCTGTTGGAGGTGGTGGAATTCCTCAAGGATCCCTCCAAGTTCAAAACCTTAGGCGGGGAACTGCCCAAGGGGATCCTGCTGGTGGGTCCGCCCGGGGTGGGCAAGACGTTGATCGCCCGGGGCATTGCCGGAGAGGCGGGGGTCCCCTTTTACAGCATCAGCGGGTCCGAATTCATTGAGATGTTCGTGGGCGTGGGCGCCTCGAGGGTGCGGGACATGTTTAAAAACGCCAAAAAGGAGGCCCCCACCATCATCTTCATTGACGAACTGGACTCCATCGGCCGGGTGCGGGGCACGGGCGTGGGCGGGGGCCACGACGAGCGGGAGCAGACCCTTAATCAGATCCTCTCCGAGATGGACGGATTTTCCCCCCAGGAAGATATTATCGTCATGGCCGCCACCAACCGACCCGATGTGCTGGACCCGGCCCTGGTGCGACCGGGCCGGTTCGACCGGCAGATCACCCTGGAATTGCCCCAGCGAAAGGCCCGGGTGGAGATCCTCAAGGTCCACACCAAGGAGATGCCCCTGGCGGACGACGTGGACCTGGACCGGGTAGCGGGCATGACCGTGGGGTTCTCCGGCGCGGATCTCAAGAACCTGGCCAATGAAGCGGCCCTGCTGGCGGCCCGGCGCCAAAGAGAACAGGTGACGGCCCAGGACTTCAGCCAGGCCCGGGACAAGATCACCATGGGGGTGGAGCGGGAGGATTTTATCCGGGACGAGGAAAAGAAGATCATCGCCCACCACGAGGCCGGGCATGCCCTGACGGCCAGGTTCTATGCCGGGGCCGACCCTCTGGAAAAGGTCACCATTATCCCCCGGGGCCGTTCCCTCGGGGCCACGGAATTGATTCCGGAAGAGGACCGGTACAATCTGACCCGGAGCTATGTGCTGGGCCGCATCGCCGTCCTTCTCGGCGGCCGGACCGCCGAGCAGCTTATTCTCAATGATGTCAGTTCCGGGGCCGGAGACGACCTCAAAAAGGCCACCGAACTGGCCCGCCGCATGGTGTGCCAGTGGGGCATGAGCGAAAAGCTGGGCCCCATGACCTTTCAGCAGGGAGAACCCCATCCCTTTCTGGGCCGGGAGATGGCCCAGCCCAAGGACTTCAGCGAGGAGACGGCCCGGTTGATCGACGAGGAGATCCGGGATATCATTAAAGACACCCAGCAGGAGGTGCG
>JAIPDZ010000089.1 GCA_021737425.1 Deltaproteobacteria bacterium | reverse complement strand
CATCCCATAGCCTCCCCACAGATCAGGTCCTCCATGCCCTGGAGGTGGAGGGAACCCAGGGCCTCACTGCAGGAGAGGTCCGCCGTCGGCTTCAGCAATACGGTCCCAACAAGTTACAGGAAGCCAAACGCCATTCGGTGTGGGAGATTGCGGCGGATCAGTTCAAAAGCATGGTCATCATGGTGCTGGTATTGGCCGGCGCCGTGGCCTTTTCTTTCCAGCATTGGGCTGAAGGGATTGCCATCGTGGCCGTACTCGTGGTGAATGCGGCCCTCGGATTCACCACCGAATGGAAGGCCCTGCAGTCCATGGAAGCCTTGAGAAAGATGGGCGGGGATACCATACGGGTACGCCGGGACGGGGCGGATCGGGAAATCAATGCAGAAAAACTGGTGCCCGGAGATATCCTCATTGTGGAAGCCGGAGATATGGTTCCGGCGGATAGTCGCTTAATTGAGTCCAACAATCTGCGGGTCAGTGAAGCGGCCCTGACCGGTGAATCCGTTCCGGTTCGTAAAGGGACCGAGGCGGTGTCCGAGGATGCCCCGCTGGCTGAACAATATCCCATACTCTTTAAAGGCACCACCATCACCGAGGGGTCCGGAGAGGCGGTGGTGGTGCATACGGGCATGGAGACGGAGTTGGGCCGGATTTCGGCATTGGCCGAGAGTGCGGAAAAGGAGGCGACGCCATTGCAGAAACGTTTGGACCTGCTGGGCCGTCGTCTGGCATGGATCACCATAGGCATTGCAGTGGTGATTGCCGGTGTGGGGCTTCTGGCCGGACAGGAGACCCGCAAGATGATCGAAACCGCCATTGCCCTCGGGGTGGCCGCCATTCCCGAGGGACTGCCCATTGTGGCCACCATCGCCCTGGCCCGGGGAATGCATCTGATGGCACAGCGACATGTGTTGATTAAAAGACTGCCGGCAGTGGAAACCCTGGGGGCCACCCGGATCATCTTTACCGATAAAACCGGCACCCTTACCGAAAACCATATGACATTGCGGGAGATACGTACCCCCCAAGGCCGCTTTGAATTTTATGAGGAACAAGGCAGTATTAAGGGTGATGGCGGATCTGAGGATCCCCTGTTGCGGCGCATCATGGAAGTGGGGGTGTTGTGCAATAATGCCTTTCTCCAGGATGCAGACCACGACCGGATCCCTGAGGAAGAGCAGGGGGATCCCACTGAAGTGGCTTTGTTGCGGGCCGGATTCATGCTGGATCTAAAAAAAGATGAATTGCTGCATGAAATGCCGGAAGAACGGGAGGTGGCCTTTGATGCGGATCTGATGATGATGGCCACCTACCATCAGGTCCGGGAAGGGTTGACGGTTGCGGTGAAAGGTGCACCAGAGGCCGTACTCCAGGTGTGCAACTCCTGGGTCCAGGATGAAAAAGAACCAAGCGCCATGGATGAGGGCATCCGGCGCAAATGGGTCGATCATGCAGATGAGTTGGCTGAACAAGGCTTACGGGTGCTGGCATTTGCCGACAAGTCGGTAAACAGTGTTCAGGAGGACCCCTATAGCGATTTGCGGTTTTTGGGCTTGTGCGGATTGTTGGACCCCCCGAGGAAAGATGTGCGTCAGGCCGTGGATGAGTGCCGTGCAGCAGGCATTCGCGTGGTGATGGTCACCGGAGACACCCCGGCTACTGCCGCCGCCATAGCCGAACAAACCGGTATTGCCGATAAGGAGGGATCCCAGGTTCTGCACGGAAAAGATCTCAAGGATCCTGACCAGATGTCTGAGCAACAACGCCGACGTGTTGCCGGGACCCGGGTTTTTGCACGGGTCAGCCCTGAACAGAAACTCCACTTGATTAAACTGATGCAGTCCGGGGGGGAAACAGTAGCCATGACCGGGGACGGTGTCAATGATGCACCGGCCTTAAAGAAGGCGGACATCGGCGTGGCCATGGGACAGCGGGGCACGGACGTGGCCCGTCAGGCAGCGGATATGGTCCTTCAGGATGATGCGTTTCCGTCCATTGTGGCTGCGGTTCGACAAGGACGTATTATTTTTGGAAATATTCGCCAATCCGTGATGTTTATGTTGTGTACCAACGTAGCAGAGGTCATCGCGGTGGCGGTCGCCTCTGCGGCCGGCGGTTTTTCCAGGCTGCCGATTCCATTGCTCCCTTTGCAGATTCTATATTTAAATGTGATCACGGATGTTTTTCCGGCACTGGCCCTAAGCGTGGGAGAGGGTTCCCCGGATGTCATGAAGCGCGATCCTCGACCCAGCCATGAATCCATACTGACCCGGACCCATTGGGCTGCAGTGGGGGGGTGGGCCACTTTGCTGGCGGCCTGCGTACTCATGAGTCTCTCCATGGCTGTATATGGTATGGGGCTGAATGCCGAGCGGGCCGTTACTATTTCGTTTCTTACGCTGGCTTTTGGGAAGTTGTGGTTTGTCTTTACCCTTCGCAACCCCGAAAGCGGGCTGCTGGAAAATGCCATCACCCGAAACCCCTATATGTGGGGGGCGATTGGCTTTTGCATCCTGCTGCTCCTGGCGGCCGTCTATGTTCCAGGACTCTCCCAATTGCTGCGGACGGAAGCGCCGGGGTCCCGGGGATGGCTGGTGATTTTGGGTATGAGCTTTCTGCCCTTTGTGGTGGGACAGATACTGCGTAGGGTACAAAAAGACAAAGAGGAAAGGATGAAATAAAAATGTTCGGAAAAAAATTCAAATTGTTCCGGCTGATGGGATTTGAAGTGAGCGTTGACGCCTCCTGGATTATCCTGGCGGTGCTGGTGGCCTGGTCTTTATCCGCCGGTTATTTCCCATTTTATTATAAAGAGCTTTCCCGTCAGGCCTACTGGATCATGGGGATTGTGGGCACTGCCGGGTTGTTTTTGTCCATCATCCTCCATGAGTTTTCCCACTCCGTAGTGGCGCGGCAGAGCGGCATGCCCATGAAAGGAATTACCCTGTTTATCTTCGGGGGAGTGGCCGAGATGCACGAAGAGCCGCCCACCGCCAGGGATGAATTTTGGATGGCTGTGGCCGGACCGGCGGCCAGTGTTGCCCTTGCCGCGGGATTTTACGGTGTGGGACGACTGGGGCATGTGGCCGGCTGGCCCGTTTATATTACAGGGGTGGTGGGGTACCTGGCGGTCATCAACCTGATCCTGGCCATTTTCAATCTCCTTCCGGCCTACCCCCTGGACGGCGGACGCATCCTCCGATCCGCTTTATGGTACTGGAAGCAGAACCTGCCATGGGCCACCCGCGTCTCTTCCCAGATCGGTTCCGGGTTCGGGATCGCCTTGATTGCCCTCGGGGTGGTTCGGGTGCTTTACGGGTCTTTTATCGGCGGCATGTGGTTTTTCGTCATCGGCCTGTTTATCCGGACGGCGGCCCGCAGTTCGTACCAGCAACTGCTCACCCGGCGGGCCCTGGAAGGGGAACCGGTGAGCCGGTTCATGAACCAGGAACCGGTAACCGTATCGCCCTCCACGACCTTAGACCAACTGGTGGAGGATTACATCTATAAATTTCACTATAAGTTCTATCCGGTGGTGGACGGAGACCAGCTTAGCGGTTGTGTCAGCACGCGTCAGGTCAAGGAGATTTCTCAGGAAGACTGGCCCAACACCCCTGTACGCCAAATTGCTGAGAACTGTTCCCCGGAAAATACGGTTGCACCGGATACGGATGCGGTAGAAGCGCTTTCGACCATGCGGAAAACCGGGGTGAGCCGCCTGATGGTGGTGGAAAACGGCCGATTGAAGGGGATCATTGCTTTAAAGGACTTGCTCAATTTTCTTTCCACCAAAATTGAACTGGAAGAGGTGTAGTGCTACCTCAACCCGGCCACCACCTCAACCCCGTTTAGGGCCATATGGTACAGGAAAATGCGGTGCAAAAGATCGCCGTCGTGGGGCATTCCGCCTGTCTCGGTTGCCGCCTCTACTGATAAATCATAGGTTTGCACGCAGTCTGCGGGGACGACGATGCGAGCGTCCCGCTGCTGTAAGACATTGGCTCGGACCCGGAAGTAAACGGCGAGGTGGTAGATGCATATATCGGTGCACACGCCCACATTGACAAATGTGGTGACTTCCGGGTGGGCTTTCAGCCAGGGATCCAGGCCCGTCCCCTCGTGGGAACTGATGGAATTCTTGGAGAAAACGGTGAAGCGATCGGAAAAGGGGAGACGGGTCAATTCGTCGATGGTCTCGCTTTCCTCGGTACCGGCAATGCAGTGGGGAGGATAGGCGGAAAACTCCAAGGCGTCCGGTTCATGGGTATCCTGAAGGAGCAGGAAATGCTGAAGCCCCAGGTCGCGGGCCTGCTCAAAAAGCTCCACCACTTTGGGGACGATACCGGCTGCCCGTGGACTGGAAAGGGGGCCCTTATAACAAAATCCTTTCAAGAGATCCTGGGATACCAGGGCCGCTCTCTCGGGAGCGGATAGGACTTCCGTTACCTTCAGATACGGCAAATCGGCTTCCCATTGGGATAGCCAGTCCAAAAAAGGCATATGCTGGTCGTTCATTTCCATCCTCCTTGATCCGCAACACGGGTCAGAGAACCTACTCCTCTTCCTGTTCCGGGATCAATCCATCTGCAGGGCTTACCGGATCCCCCATGGTCTCCGATTCGACGATTTCGTCACTGACCTTTTCTCCCTGGAGCAAGGTCTCTTCTGTCGGTTCCGGGGGCGGGGGTTGAGGAGGGGTTCGGTCCCTGCGTTCCCAAAGGAGCGGATCGATTACCGTTTTGTCCGCCACCCGCGGCAACTGCATGGTATTTTCAAGGATGTCCACTAAGATCTGTTTTGACCGTTCGCTGGGAAGCGCTCCCTTTAGATAAACAGTCCCTTCGCTGTAAGTGATATTCAGTTCCTCCAGTTCAACCCGCCCATCGGTTGCCAGATGGTCGTAGATGGTATTGAGGATTTGTATGTCGGACAACCCTCGTAAGTCAAGGGGAAGTTCGGAACGACCGGATCCGGTTACAGGCGTTTCCTCACCGGTTTTTTCAAGGCCCTTTTCGGCACATTCAAAGCACAGACGCGTGTAAGGAAGGGCTTCCAGCCTTTGGAGAGAAATGTCGCCGCCACACGACTCACAAATGCCATAGGTCCCTGTCTGCAATCTCCCCAGGGCCTCATCTATAGCCACGATTTCATCTTTCTCCTGTCTGTCCAGTTGGTCCAGACCCTGAGCGGTTTTCTCTTTTTGGGCCCTCTCCTCGAATTCCACTACCGGTTCATGCAGTGTTTTCCAGCTGGAGTCGAGTGTTTTCCGAAATTGAAGAAGCTGTTTTCTCCGGTTCGTCAATTTTTTGCGGAATTGAGATAAGTCTCTTGAATCTATCATAATATCATTCCTCTTTTGCGGTAATGGATTTAGGGCTTGTGCACAAAAAGTATCAGGACCTTGGTCATATGGATTTTGGGTACTGATTTTATAGTTTCATGAGGGGTCTGTACATGGGGGCAATCCAGTATTTACCGTATTCTCTCCCCCTATGCGCCGGTCCATCCCATCGCCAGGGTCGAATCAAAGGATGCCCGTCCTTCGTGGATGGAGAAATGCATGGGTTTTGGCCCGTTAATACAGGATTCACCTGATTGATTCAGATGGCAGTGTTTGTGATTATTGAATACGAACAAAAATCCTGTGAAGGGAAAAGAATCCCATGAAGTCCTCTCTTCAAAATGGTAGAGATACCCAGACCCCGAAGCTTACCGATAACGCCCTGCGGGTCATGAGATCCAGGTACCTCAGGCAGGACCGCAACCGGAACATTAGGGAAACCCCGGCTCAACTCTTCCAACGGGTGGCCAAGGCAGTGGCCCAGGCAGAGCTTCTCTTTGGACAGGCCAGCGATGCCGATCGCCGGGAAGAGGAATTTCTGCTGCTGCTCAATTCCTTGGATTTCCTGCCCAACAGCCCCACCCTGATGAATGCCGGGACCCCTCTGGGTCAACTCAGTGCCTGCTTTGTACTCCCCATTTCCGACACCATGGAGAGCATTTTCGAGACCCTCAAAACGATGGCCCTGGTGCAGCGGACCGGTGGGGGAACCGGGTTCTCCTTCTCCGCCTTAAGGCCCCAAGGGGACCTGGTGGCATCCACCAGCGGATCGGCTTCCGGGCCGGTGTCCTTCATGAAAATATTTGACGGCGCCACCTATCACATTAAACAAGGGGGGAAGCGGCGGGGTGCAAATATGGGGGTTTTACGTGTGGATCACCCCGATATTATGGACTTTATTCGAGCCAAAACCGATGAAGGGGCCTTGCAGAATTTCAACCTCTCCGTGTCGGTGACCGATGCCTTTATGCAGGCGGTGCAAAGGGATGAATCCTATGATCTCCTTCATCCCCGGGAGAGATATCCCACGGGCAGTGTTCGAGCCAAGGAAGTGTTCGATGCCATTGTGCAGGCGGCCTGGGAGACGGGGGACCCCGGACTTATTTTCCAGGATGCCGTCAACCGGGCCAACCCTACCCCCCAATTGGGCCCCATAACGGCCACCAATCCGTGCGGTGAAATTCCGCTGCTGGGGTTTGAATCCTGCACCTTGGGATCCGTAAATTTAGCCCACATGCTGGACCGGCAAGACCGGGATATTGAGGAGGAACAACTGCGGCAGACTGTTCAGAGTGCGATTCGCTTTCTGGACAACGTCATCGAGATCAATCGCTATCCGGTGGATGCCATCGAACAGATGACGCGGGGCACCCGGAAGACCGGGCTCGGGGTTATGGGATTCAGTGAAATGCTGATTCGGCTGGGGATTTCCTATGATTCGGATGAAGCGGTGTCCATTGCGGACCGGATCATGAAATGCATCCAGGATGAGGCGTTCAAGACTTCCGTGGAATTGGCCCGGGAGCGGGGGGTATATCCGTTTTGGCGAGGCAGCATCCACGAACAAAAAGGGATCAACATCCGCAATGCGGCCCGGACCGCCATTGCGCCCACCGGCACCATCGGGATCATTGCGGATACCACCCCGGGCATTGAACCGCTATTTGCCCTGGCCTACCGTCGTGCCCACGTATTGGACGGAGAGACCCTTTATGAGATCAACCCCCTGTTTCGATCATACGCAGCAAAGTACGGTGTGGACACGGAAGACCTAATGGCACAGCTCGGTCAAAGAGGCACCCTGTCGGCCGTTGAGGGTATCCCCGCCGCGCTCAAAAACCGGTTTATCACCGCCCTTGAAATCCGTCCTCATCGGCACCTGCAGGTTCAGGCGGCCTTCCAGCGGCACGTGGACAGTTCGGTATCCAAGACCATCAACATGGCGGAGGAAAAAGGCCCCCAAGAGATGTCGGAGATCTATATGCAAGCCTGGAAATTGGGATTGAAGGGGATTACCGTGTATCGTCACGGAAGCAAGCCGGATCAGGTCATTCAACTCGGTACGGATGAACAACCGCACCAGTACGACCACCACGTGAAATGCGATCCCGAAGAATGCACCGTTTGATGCGTGGAAACCTCAAGCCAACCGCACAGGTCTACGATTCATCCGGTCCCTGTTCCGAGGCGGGGGCGCCGATGGCGTCCACGGCGGCGGATACCCGGTTGGACCACAGCTGCCATTCGGCTTTTACTCTCCCCATCAGCTCTTCCAGGCTGGGGTAAATGCCGGTGCTGCAGGTGCGCCCCTGTTCTAAGCTCTCTTTGTATACCTGGAGCATTTTGTTCAGGCAGTTTCTTTTGGAAAATGCATCGGCTTTGTGAAGGGCGTGTTGTACCATGTCCTGTTGTTGGGCAGGAGGCAGGGCCTTTATTTGGTAAATAGCGTTACTGAATGCGGCCGGGGTCTCCTCTTCAACCAAAAACCCGTCCACCCCGTGGGAAATGATGTCGCGGACGCCGTTGGCATCGAGCCCCACCACCGGTACGCCTGCCGCCATGGCTTCGGCAAGTACCATGCCCTGGGTTTCACTCCTTGAAGAGAATAGGAATACATCCATAGCCGCATACAGATCCACGAGGGTGTCGGCAGTCTGTACACCGGTGAAAACAGTTCTGTCCCCCACGCCGGCTGCTTCAAGACCCTCCTGCATCTGTTGTTTCTGGGTGCCCTCGCCCACCACCACCAACCAGGTGTCGGCATGGTCTCTCATGAACCGGGCCGCGGCCCGGCCGAGAAAAATCAGGTTTTTTTCCGGGGCCAGGCGGCCCACGTGCCCCAGAACGAACGCCTGGTCCGGAATACCGAAGTCGTGCCTGGCCCTTTTCCCGCTGCCGCCCTGAAATTGATTACAATCCACACCGGTGGGAATGGGGGTGATGGGTGTGGTTACCCCCCGGTCCTGCAATATGCGTTTAATGCTTTCACTCGGGGCGATGACATGGTCACAGAGGTTCGCATAGCTGGTGCACAGTTGGATGACAAACCGTTTGAGGGCCGGGGAATCCGCGGGTACATAGTGGGTGTACTGTTCGTACATGGTGTGGTGGGTGAACAGCAGCGGCAGGCAGTGGGTCTCTGCCCAGCGGATGGCCGTATCTCCCAGCAAAAACGGGTGCTGTGCATGGATCAGATCCGGGTCGAATTCACGGAGTTTTTCCCTGAGCTTCAGGGGGGCGGGGAGGCTTACGGAAAAATCACTTCCGTTAAAATTCTGGATGGCCGGCAGGCGGATGACTTCGTTTCCATCCTCCTCATCGGGCATATCCGGAAACGTGGGCGCTACCACACAGACGCGGTGCCCTTTTTCCCGTGCCGCTCGGGCAAGGCGTTCCACGGAATTGGCCACCCCTCCCACGTGGGGTTTATAGGTATTGGTGAAGATGGCAATGTTCATGGTATATGCCCCTTTCTATGGCTCGGTACGCCTTACCGTGATGTGGCCCACCCTGCCGGCGTCCACTTCCACGGGATCAAACCCGGGGATGCAGATACGGATCCGGGGGGGAAGGGATCGCCATTGGCCGTTCCATTCCACCTTACATGACGTATGGGCGCAGGAGACCGTAATGTCCATATCCCCATAGGCCGTTGGGGTGGGTCCATAGTGAAGGGTGGCGCCGCTGGTAAGCCATTGGGGGAAAAGTCCACTGCCCACCACGAGGTGATCCGGCTCTTCGCGCACAAACAGATGCCGCATCATCATCACCCATTCGGCTGCAGCCCATCCGTGCTGTCCATCCCCCATGCATCCGCCGCGGGTACGCGGGTGGATGGCCTCAGGCCATTGTCCGGTAGGAGTGGCAAGATCGGCTACCGCCTCAATCAGGGGCTGAAAACGCATATCGCCTGCCCGCAGCAGTACCTGGGCCAGGTGCAGGGTGAGATAGGCATTCAGGCCGGAGTGGGTCATGTCCTGGAAAAAGGCGCCGTTTATCAGACAGTGTTCAAGGAGAAAGTTGCAGGTGGCGAGAACCCTGGCGTCGTCGGGGGGGAACAGGGTCAGCGGGTAGGACGCCACCAGGGATCCTACGGCGCCGGCGTCCATGCGCCGATAGGGGGAAGCCGGAAAGCCCGAATGGTTGCGGATTCCCTGGGACCGGTCCCAGCTCTGATGTACCGCCTCCCGGAAGGCGGCTGCTTCCGCTTTTAATTCCACGGTTAGTGCGTCCTGGTCCCAGTCGCGGCACAGGTCAATTGCAGCCTCCAGCCCTGCAATGCCCCAGAAATCATCCCAGTAGTAGTAGTCGTTGTTCCCGAGATGCTCTGCGCTGAAACCGGCCGGAAAAAGACCGGCATGAAGGGTGTCTTGGTCGGAACGGTATCGTTTGCGACAGATCCACCTGGCCCCTTTTTGAACCGCTTTTCGCCAGTGGTCGGGTACCCCACGTCCTGTCAACCGGGCATATCGCGCCAAGGTCCAGAGCACTTCCCCGTTTGAATCCCATTCACCCGATTGAGAGTGAAAATACCCGCTCAGTTTCTGGTCTAGGGGAAAACGCTCCAGCAGGTATCCGACCCGGTCCTTGAATCCGGTGCAGAGCAGGGCATGGGTCATGAAGGCTGCGTCCCGGTACCAGAAGCGTTTATAGGTGTAGGGGCCGGGATACACGCTCCCGGGGGAGAGGAGCACCAGGGTGTAGACGGCCGTATGATACAGTTCTACAAATGAGGCCTCCGGCACATTGAGTTGCGCAGCCGGTTGTAAGGCCTCGTTCCACGGAACATCCAATGCAGGATGCTCATCATCGGTCTTTGGGTGGGTGGAATCCACTGTCACCTGAATTCGGTGCTCCTGGTTTTCCTCAAGTTTAAACATCCCCGCCGCAGTGGCCAGTCCCGCGTCGCACGAACTCGCTGATGTCTCGGAATTCTCCAGCAATTTCGAAAATAAGTCCCCGTCAGCATAGGTGGATACGACGTGCCGGTCTGCCGGTCTACTGAAATGAACCGTATGTTTTTTATCCACTTCCCAGGACCGCCGGTCAGGATCCAGTGTGATTTTGTTTACAAAGCTGATCCCTTCGGGGTTGTAAGGCCGGAGCGCGAGGACAAACCAGGCCGGTTTGCCGGCCTGAACACCATAATCCACATGACAGACCGGAACCCCGTTTTGGCGAGTCAGGTAGGTTTCCGATCGAATGGTCAAAGGCTCCCTGTACGTGTGGGTATGTACTGAGAGTCTGTTATGGTCACACACCAATCGCTGTTCACTGGCCGGTTCTCTTGAAGGGGATAACGCGTCCCCGCTCTCGGTCACGATCCATCCGTCAAGGGACCACCCATCCCAGTGAGGGGTGATTAGACCACGAGGATCGACAAGGGAGAAAGCGGAATTTCCGGGCAGGCCCACGGCTGTCCAGTTCCGATGGGTCAGATTTACATGACTGATGGAAAAGGCCCTGGGGATAAAGGAGTCACTGGCAGGATCAAACTGTTTTTCCACCCAGTAGGGCCAGACCCAGTCCAGATTATGCTGAATGACCTTCCGGTTCACCAGACCGCGGGCATGCAGCAGTACCCCTGCCCGCAGCAGTTCCAGGGGTTCAGCCACTTCAGAGGGCTTGGCAAAGCGCTGCAGGTGGCTCATGAGGGCGATCGGGTCCAGGAAGCCGTGGGTCCGCGCAAGCCGTCGAATCAAATATTTCCAGGGAAACCATTTGAGCCACATGAAGGGTTCTGCTCCGGATCGAATCGCCTTTATGCCGTCAGGTAAAAGAGGTTCATCGTATTTAGAGAATCAGTAAAATTATTCTAATGTCTTGACGGGTTTTTTCAACCGGGAATTCCGGTTATGGTGATTTTTGTGATCCATCAGCCCTAAGGCCTGGTCTGCTTTCTTTTTCTTCGTATATCAAAATAGAAAAAGGCGAGAATCCCTGCGGCGATGGTCCCGGCGCCGTAAAAAAAGACCACCGGATTTTCTTTGATGCAAAACAGAATAATCCACAGGTTGAACAGGATAAAGAGAATGGGGGTTACGGGATAGCCGAAGGTTTTATAAGGGCTTTTGAGGTGAAACCCTTTTCTCCTCAGCACCATCATGCCGATGACGGTGAGCATGGCCGCCAGGGCCAGGGTAAAACCAATGTATAACAGAAGCTTGTCAAAGGAGGTCGTCAGCACCATGACAACGGCGATGCCCGCCTGGAGGAGAATGGAAAAGACAGGGGTCCCATGAGGTTTTTTGACCCGCTTGAGGGGCTCGAAAAAAAGGTCATCCGCTGCCATGGCATAATAGACCCTGGGGCCGGCCATGATCATGGCGCTGATGACGGAAAGCAGGCAGAAGGTAATGGCCGCGGAAAAGGCCTGTTCCATCCCGGTTCCAAAAAGGGCTTCTGCTGAGACTGCACCCACCTCCATGATACCGCGCATTCCTTCCACACCCAGGGCATAGATGAATACCTCGTTTAACAAAAGATACATGGCCATCACCACCAAGGTTCCACCAATCAGGGCGAAGGGGATGTTTTTCCCGGGATTTTTGATTTCAGCCCCGAGATAAGCGGCTGCGTTCCATCCGCTGTAGGCGAAAGAGACGAATATCAGGGAGGTGGCAAAGCCGCCCGACCATAACAACTTGGGATCCATGGCCGATCCAAAATGGGCTGTGGAGCCCTTGCCCAGCATCAATCCTGTGATACTGAAGATCAGGATGATGGCGATCTTCACTGCTGTGAGGAGATTCTGAACGTGACTGCCGAACACAAGGCTGTAGCAATGAATTACTGAAAAAACGACAATAACGGCCGTGGCCAGGAGTGTTGTCGGAGAGATGGAAAAAAATCCGGCCTCAAAAAAAGAGGTGTCGGGGGAGACAGGCCAGGCCTCCGGGAAGATGCGGTAAAAGTAGGTGGCAAAGGCCACTGCCGAGGCTGCGATGGGTGCGGAAAATCCCACAATCAGTGAGATCCACCCGGAGACAAATCCCATTGCCCTGCCGAAACTCTCCCGCAAAAACACGTACTCTCCCCCCGCCCGGGGAAACATGGCTCCCAACTCCCCATAGCACAGGGCCCCGCACAGGGCCAGGATCCCTCCCGCGAACCAGCACGCCAGCATGGCCATGGGGTTGCCCACACTCTCCATGATGAAGCCGGAGGTGGTGAATATACCGGTTCCCACCATGTTGGCGATGACCAGGATGGTGGCAGAGCCCAAGCCCAGTTCTCTTTTCAATCCCGAACCGGTGGCGCTATCGGCTTTCATATGAAATCACCGCCATGGCTGCAGGTTTTGCCGGTTTCTGCTCCTCAGGTACTTGGGTTCACTGAGCCGGTTTCCCCTTCAAGCAGGGGCCCACATAAATCAACCCTAAGAATTTTTCCCGGGCATGGCCTGCGGTTTCCACGAGCCTGTCCAGGGTGGTCCGGACCAGGGCCTCACTGTCTGAATACCCGGCCTTGTACACCAGGCACGCCGGCGTATGTTCAGCATATCCCTGCTGGAGCAAAGGGACCAGGTCCGCCACCTCCTTCAGACCCATGAAAATGCATAAGGTCTCACCCTTTTGCCCCATGGCCTTCACCAGGGCGGGATTTTCCTTAAGTCCTCTCGGGGTGCTGATGACCACCGACCCATTGCAGGCGATATCCTCTTTGATCATGGCATTGGATACATTAAAGGAACTGATTCCCGGAACGATTTCTACAGATCCCCGAAGAAAGGCATCCCATGTGTATCTCCACCCGCTCCAAATGGTGGGATCTGCGTATTCCAGGATGGCCACGGTCTTGCCTTCCCGTACGGCCTGCCGGATAGTATCAGCCGCATGGGCCTGTTTCTTTTCCATGAGTGCTTCCAATGCTTCCGGGGATAGATCCGGGTTTTTTTTCTTCATAACCGGCGGGACAAATTCATACAGGTTGAGTAACACCGGCTTGTTTCCCATATATTTGGAAAATTGTGCTTGGATATCCGGAGGACACACAAAGACATCGGCCTTGGCCATGTAGGAGATGGCTTCCAGAGTGATGAGATCGGTATCCCCACACCCCACGCCGATCACGTAGATCCGGGGATCCTGCCGGAGAGAGATGACTTCGATCTTTTCCACGGCCTTGACGTCCCGGTCCGCGATTAAGTCATCCGGAGGGATCAGGAAGAATTTTCCGCCCTGTTGGATGGGGGCCTGGTCCAGCCGGTCCGCCACGATGATGCGCTCGCCGGCAGGGTCCAGAAAGACTTCGCCATAGGAAAATAGGGATCGATACCCGTCCGGGGCCGATACGAGAAAAGCGGTGTTCAGATCGGGGGTGACACCGGCCTTGTTAAGAATGGCCCGAAAGGGCGCACCGGACACCGGGTCGAGACCGTGATACCCCCTGCCTTCTCCCAGGTGCCTGGAAATGAGGGCTCTTCGGGGATAGCCGGAAAGATCCGTAACCGTGAGAGGTTTTTCCACCTGTCCGGTGACTGTGAACTGCGGGGAATAAAGGGTCTTCAGCTTCTGGGCCGGCATTCGGGGGGCCGGATCCATGATTTGAATGGACGTGATCGATTCCAGGGACCGGTTGGCATAGGCGTCGCCAGCCACCACCAGTTTGGGATACCCGATTTCACGGTAGAGCTGGTCCAGCCTCGGCTTGTACACCTCCGGTTCATGGCATTTGGCACAGTTCTTGTGGGGCACGATGGGGTGGGCAGAAAAGGCCACCATGATGTTCCCCGGGTTTTTGTAAAAGACCTCACCCCAGGAGAGGACAGTCTGTTCCCCTTCTGTGTTTCTCACGGCAATGGCGAGATCCACCCGTTTTTTGAAATGGCTTTGTTCCTTTTGGATATCGGCCAGCTCCAGAAGCGCCCTCAGCGGGATGCCCCGGTACATAAAGGCCCCTTTATAGCTGCCGTCTTCGAACACGTCGTTGAGCTGGACCTCGATGGATTGCATCGCTTTCAGGTCTTTCAGGGACAGGTTCAAGGGCTGTTTTACCACTCCGGTAATGCTCAGGGTAGGGTGGGCCGCGGCCCATGCGAAACAAGTGGTCAGTATCAAAGCCGCAGCCATAAGCCACATTCTCAATTTCTTCATGTCAGATCTCCTCTTTCCCTCAAAATACTTGCATGTATCTAAAAAGCATCGTAACAGTTTAGGCCTCTGAAACGGGGTTACAGGTCATGAGGGGGTCTTTTTCAAAGTCCGTAAATTTCCGGATCCCTTCCTTTCACGGCAGTGAGGCTTCGACTTACCTTGCTGATAGCCCCAAAGGATATGGCTGGTCGGAGACGTCATCCTCTCTGCCTAACAGTGCGTACACTTAAATCTTGCTGGGGCGTTCTATGGTCACTCACATGGGTGTACGGACTTTGAAAAAGACCCCCTCATGACCTTCATTCAGGGATCGTTATTTCAACATGCTAAGTTAATACAAAGCATCAAGCTTGGTTTTTTTGTTTTCAACATCCCTTGTTCGCCTTTAAAACCATAAAAAGGGGGAATACTCGAGGAAGCCTATTTCGGTATTCCCCCTCTTTTTTTCTTTGGGTCAAAACCCATGTAGGGGTTAGAAGCTCGCGCGAAGCACCCCAAAGAAGGTCCGGCCCTCTCTCGGATATCCATAGGACAGGGAATAGTTTTCGTCAAACATATTCTTGACGCCCGCCTCGAGATCCACATGCTTTGAAAGGGTGCCGATGACCTTGAAATCAAAGGTGACAAAGCCGTCTAAGGTTTTCCAGCTGTCGGTGTCCCAGTCTTCGTACCACTGCTTGGAGTAGTATTCCAGTTTGCCGAACAGGGACAGCCACTCGGTCAGTTCATACAGGTCACTTATGTAAAGCTTGTGCTCGGGTCGCTCCTCGAGATGGTCGCTGGTCCGGTTGGGGGAGCGGTTTTGGGCATCTAAGTAGGTGTAGCTCAATTCAAACATGTTGCGCTTGAAAAACGCGGACCTGAAGGAGACTTCCACCCCCTGGTACCTGGCCTTTCCGATGTTCTGGTATTGATCCAGATCCGGGCCCACCTCCTTGTTCACAATCAGATTCTTGATATCGGAATAAAAGAGATTCAGTCTCACGAAATTTCTTCCGGGAAGCGGTTTTTCCGCCCCGATCTCATAGTTGACGGCCTCTTCCGATTCAAGATCGGGGTTGGGGACGTTTTTTCCCAAAAGCCCGGAATAAAGCTCCAGCAGGGTGGGAAACCGGGTCTTTTTGCCCACTGAGAAATGAAGACCCAGGTCTTTGAGCACGGTCCAGTGCACCCCGGCCATGGGGTTGAAGGTGTCGTCGTCGTCCCGGACCGGGGCCCCATTGGCATACTTGGGGTCCTGAATATCATAGCTGACCCCTGCCACGAGGGAGAGGTTATCCAGGATTGCATAATCATCTTCCAGCCCGAATGAAAACGTCTCTGTTTCATA
>JAIPDZ010000088.1 GCA_021737425.1 Deltaproteobacteria bacterium | reverse complement strand
CATGAACGGTTGACCCGTAATCTAAAGAAGTGGCAGAAGACCCCGCTGAAAGGGTTTGCGGTGCTGGGATCCAACGGCGAAGCCGTGCTTTTACAAGAGGCGGAAAAAGTGGCGGTCTGGCAGACGGCCCGAGCGGTCATCGATGCCGATCATATCTTCATTGCCGGAACCGGATGCGAATCCACCCGGGCCACCCTGGATCTCACCGAGAAGGCGGCCCGGGTGGGTGCGGACGCGGCCATGGTGGTCACCCCCCACTATTACCGGGGCAGGATGACTCACGAGGCCTTGGTGCACCATTATACCACCATTGCGGATCATTCACCTGTCCCTGTTATCCTGTACAATGTTCCGGCCTCCACGGGCGTGGATCTACATGCCGAGACCATTATTGTCCTTTCCCGGCATCCCAATATCATGGGACTCAAGGAAAGCTCCGGCAATGTCATCAAGATCGGTCAGGTATGTGCTGCCGCTGATTCGGATTTTCAGGTCCTGGCCGGCTCAGGGAGCTTTCTGCTGCCCGCCCTGAGCGTGGGCGCCGTGGGCGGGATCATGGCCCTGGCCTCTGTGGCCCCGTATCAGGTGGATGAAATCGTCCAACAGGTGAAGCAGGGCGCGTTCCACAAGGCAAAGGAGATCCAGTTGCGGCTCATCGCTGCCAACGCAGCCGTGACCTCCCAATTCGGCATCCCCGGGCTCAAGGCCGCCATGGATCTGATCGGCATGTACGGGGGACCGGTTCGCGCCCCCCTGCTTCCCCTGACCGAGACGGAGAGAGAAACCCTCAAAAAAATACTGGAGGAAGCAGGGATTCTATAGGGTGGGGTGTAATGAGGACGGAAAGGTGTCAGTGTTCAGGTGCCAGCTTGTTACCTGATCTGACACCTGACACCTGAAACCTGCCGGAGATCCCGTCATCAGCGGGAAAACAACCTATTGCTCCCTTTAAGACGCATCGGTCCCTTCCGAAGGGCTCTTCCAGGGGCGTACCGAAAGAATAGGGCAGGGGGCCTGGCGTGCCACCCGGTCCGTGGTCGACCCCACAAACAGGGTTTCCACCAGGCTGTGGCCCCGAACCCCCATGACCATTAGTTCCATCTCGTTGACCACTGCATACTTGGTCAATTCCTCATGGGGCTCACCGGCCAGGAGTACGGTTTTGGGAGTACACCAGTACCTGGCCTCGTCAGAAACCATTTGTTCCAGGCGTTCCTCCAAAATGGGATGAAGACCCGGGCGATCTGATTTTTCCGCTGATTTGCTGGACTTGAGGAAATCCTTGTATGCGGGGGGTTCGATGACGTGGACCAGGTGGAGTTCGGACTGAAATTCCTGGGCCAGGCCAAGCCCATAGTCAAAGGCCAGGTCTGAATCGGCTGAAAAGTCACAGCCCACCAGGATCCGCTTGGGTGCAAACGTCTTTATTTCCCCGCGCGGATGCCGCTTCCCGTTGGGGACAATCAGGAGGGGGCACTCCAGGATCCCCATGAGTCGGCCGGTTACAGAGCCCAATACCAGTCGCTTGAAACCGGCCCGGGCATGAGTGGCCGATATGACCAGATCCACCCCCCTCTCTTCTGCTATTGTTGCGATTTCATCCGGGGCGTGACCAATCATGACCACAGGCTCCCACGCGATGGATGTCTGCCCCATCAACTCAGTGAGGTGTGCATAGGCGAATTCCTCGATCCGGTTCTGTTGATCCAAGGGGCTTATGGTCCCCTCGCCATAGACGTGTCCGGCGGTCAGGTCAATGATATGACACATCAGAAGCTCTGAATCGAATTCCCTTGCCAGGGCCATACTGTAGCGTACCGCATAATCCGACAGTTCCGACAGATCCGTGGCACACAAAATCTTTTTCAAGTGAATTTTCATGGCCGTACCTCCTGTACTTTTTGAATGAAAAAGCAGTTGGGCACCATGGTGCGTGCGGCTATGGTTTTGGTTTCAACGGAAGATTTCCTGTTTTTGCTGTGGCGATTTTCAGAATATTATTCTGCCCGTCTGACACCTTGGTGTCAAGCACAAAACCCTGATATCACGGCAAGTCGGCCAGGGATGACGAAAGGCCGGGTAAGGGGGAGGGCAGGGGGTTATTCATGGTGTTGCCGAAGGGATGAAGCCGTGCGCTTCCTGCTCTTCCACCACAAAAGACACCCGCTGATGCCGAAGATGATACAAAGCCCCATGAGGACCTTTACGGGTTTGGACACGGCGTTGGGGGTGAGTGCCTGGGATGAGAGCCAGCCGCTCTTAATAAACGTCTCGTCCACAGGCACCGCAAGGGTGAGGCGGTGCCCCATGCCGTCATCCACAATGACCTGCCACTCACCCGGTACATCCGGATAGAAGCAGAATCGGCCGTTTCGATCGGTCCGGCCGCTCTGAAAATCCAGGTCCGCTTGAGGGGGACGGATGAGGGTCTCGGCATAACTCATGGGCTCGTCCGTGTCATACCGGGCGGTGATGACCATACCGCCCGTACGGATGTCTCCCTTGACCCCATGGGCCAACAGCGGCCCGGGGATCAACAGGGTCAGGCCTATGATCCATAACCTCAGATGGTTTTGCATGATTGGTAACACCTTGGCTCCTGAAATGGGGTGACAGGCCACGAGGGAATCCTTTTCAGAAAAAGAGATTATCCCGTTATTCCACTCTGAAGGTCATGGTCGCGTTATATTTATTGGTGTCACATTCGGCCTTATCCGGATAAGGGGTCTCATGGGTCACGGAGAGAAACCACTCCCCTTTTTCAGTGAGATTGACCTTGGCCACTCCCGCTGAGTCGGTCTGAGCGCTCTGGGCAAAGGTATGGGGTTGATCTGAAAACCCATCATAGGTGGCCTTGAGTGTTGCACCGGCAAGAGGTTTTCCCTTGAACAGGACCTGTATGGGGAAATCAGACCCCTTTCTCAAGTCAAAGGGGTCTGCCCGGGGGATGATTTCCAGGACATCGCCGGCCACCTGATGCGGGGTTTGGGATGGGCCACCCGCATAGACAAAGGCCTTGGTGCAAAGGTCGTAATGGAAACAGGAGACCACCTGTTCAAAACGGTTCTTGGGACCCATCTTATACCCCTGGGCCGTTTTGCTCACGAACCCGGGGTGAATATCTCCGGAAATTAGATAGACTCCCTCTGCCGGGGGGACGAATTCAAAGGTGGTCTTGGAGACCTGTTTTACGGGGTATTCTTTCCCCTCTCTGTCAATGGCCACAATCTGCTTTAGCATTCCCTCCTTTATCTCTCCATCCCTGGGGAATTTGTGTCCCCAGCCCAATTCAAGGGAGATCGGCTTTCCCACATAGCCGTGGCGGTCATCCAGATTGAACCACAAGGAGTGGGCACCCGCCACGGTGGCGGTTAAAACAAAGAGGGCCGTGAGGCCCACCTGAAACGCCTTTTTCATTTTCATGATCCTCCATTTCCTTTTACTGCGATATTACTACGGGGCGTACAAAATTGGTTACATGATAACCTCTTGGGCTTTTCATCATTCCCTACATGCAACCTATTGCACGCGCCCGGTAATAAATGGGTTTACTTTGTTTTGACCAGTTCGTCCTGGGATCTTTTCATGGCTGCCTCATAGGGGTTTCCCTCAAGAAAGCGGCCCACGAGCAAGAGCCCCATGAATTTCTCCTTGTCTTTTGAGAGCTTGTCCGACATGTCGGCGACGGTTCCGCGAAGGATCCGCTCCTTTTCCGGATACCCGGCCCAGAACACCACGGCGCACGGCGTGTCCGGGGGAAGGGTAGCGTTGAGTGTCTTGAACAGCGCTTTCTGTTTCCACAGGGCCATGTAGAAGATCAGGGTCGAAGGGTATTTGGCCAGATCCCTGAGGATGCCCTGTTTGTCGTTTCCCCACCGCATCAGCGAAAAAGGGGACGTCTGCATGACAAAATGGCTGTCATAAGAGGGGATGGTGCTCTTCTTGAGGGCCGCCATTGCAGCGGCGTCGCATCCCATGCCCGCAATGTAGACCAGGTCTTCAGGGTCGAATTGCTCCGCATACCAGTGACTGGGGCCGTACAGACAGGGATTGCCGTACTCCATGAGCCCCACGTCCTTGCCTTTGGCCAGAAAGGCCTTGATCCGGTCCACCCGTTCATCGCGGATTTTGAATCGCTCCTTTTTGAACGCCGCCAATTGTGTGGCATCGAGCTCCCACATGCTCTTCCCCTTGTAGTCCCAGACATCTGTCCAGGGATCGAAGAGGACCGGTTTTTGCCCCACATATGCGGTGAACAGATCCACATGCTTCTGAGGGGCCACGACCGCATCCATCTGTTTGAGGGTCTCGATGGCCTGGAGGGTGGCGGTTTGAGGGCCGGCAGGCCCCATCCCGATTACATAGAGATGACCGCGGCCCCAGGCCGCTGCAGGGGTTGGGACCAACCATCCTGCAACGACCAGGGAGACCGTCATCCACCACAGTAAAACAATACTGCATCCAATAGGCTTCATAAATTTCCTTTCTTAGTCTTCTGTTTCTAGAATCGGGCGCTCAGCAAAAAGCCCCACACATACTTGGGCATCTTATACCCGGCCTGCTCCTCATAGTTGGCGCCGGTGAAGTTGTTGCAGTAGGTCTCGGCCTTCCAATCCAGGCCGGCCAATCTGAAATCCTGCTGAAACCCGATATCCAGGGTGATGTAGGAATCCAGGTCTTGGGTGCCCGGCTGCTGGGTTTTCCGCTCATCCACAAAGATGGCGCCGAGCTGGACCAGACCGCCTTCCCATACCTCGTAGTTGCCCAAAAATTTCACGTTGTTCTGGGGCAGCAACTCCGGCAGGTAATATGTCCAGCCCTGCTCAAACCCGGTGTCCTCGGAGCTGAAGTTCTGGTAATTATAGGAAAGGGTGCCCTGAAACCGTCCCAACCGGATGCTGGCCTCGATTTCACCCCCGTACAGCTTGAAATGGGGAATGTTGTACAGGCAGTTGCTGCCAAAACCCGTACCCGGAGAGGTGATGCCGTTGTCATTGATAAAATCATGAATGTCATAGTAATAGACCGCCGCCCGCATATTCAAAGGACCCATGTCCTGAATGGCGCCCAACTCATATTCCCATGCCGATTCCGGCTTGAGTGAAGGGTTGTCCGGGGACGCGCACCGCGCCCACCAGTAATAGTCTCAAGGACAGGGAAGCCGGTAGGAGCGGCTCGCCGCCGCGTACAGGGCGGTTTCATCGGTGGCCTGAAAGTCCACCTTCAGGCTGGGATAGAATCCGTCATTGGTCTGTTTTTTGCCGGTTTCAGGCCATCCCTGGCCGAATTGGGTGTAATAGGTGTCCATGTCCACATGGTAATACCGCACGCCCGGTGTGATGCGCCATCGGTCCCCGATGGTGATGACATCCTGGGCATAAGCGGAATTGACCCGGTAGATGTCCGGATTTTCACTGGGCTGGCCCAGGACCTGATATTCATACCCCACGGTGACCCGGTTGAACCCAAAGAGCTCGATGTCTTGATATTCGGCCAATACGCCCTCGGTCCGGTCGTCCGTGAACTCATCAGGGGTAAATTGTCCCATTTTGTTGTACAGGCTGGTCCAGCGCCTGCCGCTGGTCATGTAGCCGTGGACCTTGACCGTGCCCGGGCCCACCGGCATGTGAAAGATGCCGTCTAAGTAGGTGGTGTGTTTTTTCCAGTGCGGATCGTACTGGGCATACTGGGGCCAGTTCAGGTGCCTGAGTTGGTCTTTGTCGGCAAAGAAATCAGGGGATCCGGGATCATAATCGGCCCGGGACGGGTCATTAAGCACGGGAAACCCATAGTCCACGTCCGAGTATTTGATCCCCAGCTCCAGGGTGGCCTCCCGGGGCATGTAAAAACTCAAGTGGCCGTTTAGGGTGGTGTTGTCCTGATAGTTGTTTCTCAAATACCCGTTGGTGTGGCCGTTATTGACGGAAAAATCGTATCCCACAAAATTATACGCCCCGCCGTCCACGGACAGGGCCTCGGTGGAGGTGGCAAAGGCGCCCACCCCGGCCTTGGCGCGGACATCGGGGGTGAGGTCATCGGTCTTCTGGCCTTTTTTGGTGATGATGTTGACGACCCCGCCGATGGCAAAGGGATGCAGCACCGAATGCCCGCCCCGGATGATCTCGATCTTTTCAATGCCGTCTAAGTTCAGGGTGGACCAGTCCACGATATACCGGCCGTAGTGCCCGGTATGGTTGATCCGTCTGCCGTCGATTTCAATCACCATGCGGCCCTCGTTCAAACCCCGTATGGAGACCTCGTCGCCGGGACTGGCCATCATGGGATTGATCCGCATCACATCAATTCCCCCCATGGTCTTGAGCACATCCGTGAGGTTTCGGACATCCCCGGGTTTGATGAATTCATCCATCCGGATGACGGTCTTCTCCGGAGTGATTTCCACCCCGGGCTGGGCCGCCATCACCGTGATATCCTGGAGTTTCACCGCCGCTTTGGCCTCTTTCGGTTTTTCCGCCTCTTGCTCTTGAGCCAGGGTCTCATCCGTTTTCTCCCCCGCATGGCCGGGCCATACGAGCAGACCCTGCAAAAGCATCACAACAAGCCACAGTCCCAGGGTCTTAAAGGCCCTGTGTGACCGTCTGGAATGTGTTTGCATGATTCCTCCCGTTCGGTTTTGGTGAGTGTCTACGTCCTCGGAATCGGTCGAATGGATTGACGGGAGAAACAGGGTATGATAGGTTTCATTTCAGCGTCTCTCCTTACCGAGGGGCTGCTAACCCTGGAAGGCGCCCGGATATCCTTGGTGGGTGACGGGCGACCTTCCTTCCTAATTTTGGCTTCCTTTTTTGTGTTTCTGATCTGCTTTTACCACCGCCTTTCCTGTTTCATTTCAAAAATCCCCCACAAAAAAAGGCCAAGAGGTCTTTACCGGACTTCCGACCGGTTTTGCCTTCTTGGCCTGTATTTCTTTATCTGACGATATTATGGTGTAACTGATTTATGGATGTGCGCAATTTCGTTTTGCGCCTTAATAATGTTTGGGCATATATCAATTCCCCCTTTGCCTGTCAAGAAAAAACCACGGGACCCCCAACTTTCATTTTGTCCTTCTCAGGCCTTAGGCTTGCGTTGGTGATTTCAGGCAGGGGTTATCGGTTTCTACGAAAGATGTTCCAGTACCTATCGGAATTTCCAGTTTGACAAATCGATAAATCCACTTTATGGTCTCTAACCAATCCCTGCAAGGAGTTCCTCTTATGATTCAGTTTTTCGGCTTTACCTGAGCGAACATTATCACTGCTGCCCGTGTTTGGTAGGCGCAGGACTGGGCCGAAAAACTGAATCAGCATTTTCCGTTGTCTCATTCCACCTTTCATGATGCCTTCCATTTGCGGCTGCAGCGGTAATGTGATTTGCGTTTTTACAGTGGGGGCAATGGTGCTGGGCGCCCCGCGGGCTTCAAACCCGTTGGCCCGGTCTGCAAAACCGGGGGGAGGTTCGATTCCCCTTGCCCCCTCCAAGCCTGTGGCTATGGTTAGGCCCATCAACAGGATGTAACCGTTAAACCCGGAAACCTGAAACCGTTTGAAGATATGTCCAAATACCTGACTGCCGGGATTGCCGGTCATGTGGACCACGGAAAGACCTGCCTGGTCAAGGCCCTGACCGGGGTGGATACGGATCGGCTGCAAATAGAAAAGCAACGGGGACTTTCCATTGAGTCCGGGATTGCACCCCTGGAACTGTCGTCCGGGGAACGAATGGCCATAATGGATGTGCCCGGTCATACCGACTTTCTTAAAAACACCATCCGGGGCTTGAGCACCGTGGACCTGGGCATCCTGGTGGTGGCCGCGGATGACGGGGTCATGCCGCAGACCCTGGAGCATATACAGATCCTGGACTTCTTCGGGGCCCAAGGCGGTTTCATTGTCCTGAGCAAGGCCGACCTTGTGGACCGTGAAACCGTGGAGCTGGCCGAGCTTGAAATCAGGGAGCTGACCGAGGGCACCTTCCTGGAAGATAAACCGGTGATTCCCTTTTCCTCGGTTGATCAGCGGGGGATGGAAGAGATCCGGAGTCAAATTGAAGCGTCCACCCAGGCGGTCCGGGGCAAAGAAAACCGGGGTCCATTCCGGTGCTGGATTGACCAGATCAAGGCGTTTTCCGGCTTTGGAACCGTGGTGAGCGGGACAGTGCTGTCCGGGAGGCTCAGGCGGGACGATCCGCTTCAGCTCCTGCCCCCGGGAACACAGACCCGGGCCCGTTCTCTTGAGGCCCACCATGAAAAATGTATGGAAGCTGTTGCCGGGCAACGGGTGGGGATTAACCTTCACCGGGTTCGTGTTGGGAACATCAAGCGAGGGATGGTCCTGGCAGAGCCGGGATCTGTCGCCCCCACCTATCTTCTCAATGTGGATCTCCGCTTGCTTGAGCGCACCTCAAATCCCCTCAAAAACCGTCAAAGGGTCAAACTCTACTTGGGAACCTCGGTCATCAATGCACGGGTCGTCCTGATGGAAAAGGTCGCACTGGAGCCCGGGGAAAGGGCATTGGCCCAGTTCAGATTGATGAAACCGGTGGCCGCGCTTCCGGGAGACCCGTTTGTCATCTGTCTTTTGAATATCCCCACCGTCATCGGCGGGGGGAGCGTAATTGAAATTCCGCATGAAAAATACAGGCCGGCCAAGGCCGCCACCTCCCTTCCTTACCTAAAGGCCCTCCAGGAAAAAGATCTCAAGGGGTTTATGGCACACCGATTTTCCGGCAATCCGTTCCGTCCGGTCACCTCGGGAGAGCTCGCACGGGATACCGGGTTTCCGGTGGCCGGGGTGGAGGCGGAAATTAAAGAACGGGTAAAAGATGGAGAACTCATTTCCTTTAAGGGCCGGGGTGTGTTTAAGAGGGCCCTTTACCAGGAACTGAAAGAGACCCTCCCCCAGGTCCTTGAAAACATCCTGCGGGAGGATCCATTGAAGATGGCCGCCACGGCAGAAGAGATCCGAAAACAGTTGTCGCCTTCCCTGGATGAAGCCCCTTTTCAAAGAATGTGTGCCGAGCTGTGCAATGAAGGGAGACTGACCAAGGTGGGGGGCAGTTTCAAGATCCCGAGTCTTTCCGTGAAGGTCTCGCAGAAACAGGAGCAACTCATGGAAAGGCTGCTCGATTTTGCTGGGTCCTGCGGTTTTGTGCCGTTCAGCGCAGACACATTCTGGAAGGTGAACGGAAGAAAGATGAACAAAAACGAAATCCAGAGACTGCTGGATTATCTGCATTCCCAGGGACGACTGGTTCGACTCAATAACCGGCGGTTTCTGACGCCCCAAACCGTGGAGGTCATAAAGTCGCGAGTGAGACAAATCATCGATAGAAAGGGCTGTTTCACCCTTGCCGACTGTAAAGAAGTCCTCGGATACGGACGGACCGTGGGCGTGCCTGTTTTGGAACATCTCGATGCCATCGGGTTTACACGCCGGGAAGGCGATAAACGGGTATTGATTCAGAAGAATGAGTGAACAGGAAAAGGAACAGAACTGTTGATTTTCCGAATAGCATGAATAGCGGCCGGAAGGATGGCGGGATAGCCATGGCGGTATTTATCCATCGGGAGGCAAAGTTCAACAGACGGCTGGAAACCCTTAAGCGGGGGGACAAAAAGTCGTATATGGCTGCGGAGCGGGCGCAAGAACTCATTGCGGAACTGTTCAGGGAAGACTTTATGTTTCTGGAGGAAGCGGACCGGCTAACCAAGCACGGGGAGTTGCGGATTGATAAGTGCCGAAAATATGATCTCGGCAGCGGCTATCGTCTGGTGTGCGTGAAACAAGGTCCAGATCTTGTGATTGCCTACGTGGGCGCCCACGATGATTGCGATCGCTGGATTGAAAACAACCGGCGGTTCGAGCCTGAGCTGACGCCGGTCAGGGAAGCGCCCTTTTCAACAGAGGTGAGAGAGGGCGATCCCCCTCCTCACGAAGCAGAGCCTGAATCGGAAATGGACTACGACGACATCCTCATGCAGAAGATCGATGACAACATGCTCAGGAAGATTTTTTGGGGATTATGTCAGGAGGGGTCTTGAGAATATCTGCGCAACAGAAATCAAAAAACCACGGACAAAGTCCCGATCTATTCGGGTGATGAAAGGATTCGTATATGCAAGAGATGATATCACCGAAAAAATTACCGGATCCGGTAAGAGAGGAACTGGCAAAATTCGACCTGAACGCATGCTTTACCTGTGGCACCTGTACCAACGGATGCCCCATCACGGGATCTCCGGGCATGGAGGGATTGGATACCCGCAAGGTCATTCGCATGCTGACCCTGGGGCTCTTGGATGAGGTGGTGGCAGGAAACAGGGGCTGTTCAGAGGGAGAGGGTGGATGCACGGGGATGCCTGGTCTGAACCCTTTGAGGACCGGACGTGTCGGACTTGGGAGTGTTGGAGCGGTCTCCCAGCACAGCATAAAGCGTGATCAACGGATTCTAATTAATGGCGATTTTGTAGGGGAAGGACTATCGAGGTCGGAAGCGTTTTATCCGTAGATGGCGGATTGGTTTGAAGTGGACATTGTTTCGGCGAGGTATTCATCCACCACTTTCCGGGTCTGGAGCAGTCCTTCCGTTTCCTTGAGCTCCAGTACCCACCACCGGCATCCTGCTTCATGGATCAAGGTCAGCCTGTCTCGAATCTGATCCAGGGTCTGGGGCGGCACATGGCCCCGGCCCGGAATCTCCGTATGATAGATATGGGCATTGAACACCCGGTCTGGGTGGGGGGCAACAAAGTCCTCGATACTGTACTGCTGGCTTTTTACGGCTTCACACACACGGGCATGACCGATATCCAGGGTGACGCCGGCCCCGCTCATCCGGATCAGCTTCTCAAACAGGTTCGGCTTGCTGGTCCAGCCCCAGGCCAGGTTCTCCAGACAGACCGTGACCTGATGTCGGGCCCCGAACCGGACCAGGCGCCTGAGATTATTGAGAGTGACCTCCCATGACAGGGGTTCGGTGGAATCCAGCCCCAGGCCGAGGTGTATGGAAAGATACCGACCCCCGGCTTTGGCCACCAGCCGAATAATGTGTCGAAAGACAGATTCCGCTCTTTCCGCCTGGGCAGGATCTTCGTGACCCAGGTCGAGCTGATAAAAGGGACAATGGTACCGCACCGCCAGGGGGGCCAAAAAGGCCTGTTCTTTGGCCCACCAGGACACCTCTGTGGGAGTGGTGGGCAGCTGGTCCAGGTCAAAGGACCAATCGATCCCGGCGAAGTGGTGTGCAAGCGCAAATGCCTTCACCTCCTCCGCCGTGGGAAACATATTGGACATGGCAAGGGCTGGTGCCATTTTTTGGATTCCAGGTGTCAGCCTTACCAGGTTTCGGTGGATCGCCTGCTCGGGCTTATCACGAAAGGTCTCTGTACCCGTACGGTCGAGGTAGTTCATCATTGGTTCCAACCCCTCATTCAGGGTTGCGTGGCCGCCTTCAGATCGGATAAGAATCGATTCAGATCCAGGTTGTATTTTTCCGCCACTTCTTTGAGTGAGTCAAACAGGGACTGACAGCAAATGCACTCGCCGGCCTGGACGTCATATTTCTTGAACACCCCTTCGGTCTGTCGGAAACGGGAGACCACGTCCAGCACGGTCATTTCAGGGTGAATGGATCCGATTTCTCTATCCATGGCGTCCCCCTGCCGACAGGGGTATATCCGCCAGCACCTGGCTCAGGGCGGCAGGGATATGTGCCACAATGTCCATCACCTGGGTGGCAGGTGTGGGCCGGGCCGCATATCCGGCCAGCCGGTTGACCCGGGCGGCCAGAACGGCGGCCTCTCGCACATCCATGCCGGAGGCGACCAGGGCCGCTACAATACCCGTTACGGTGTCCCCGGTGCCGCCGATGGCTTCCATGGCCTCAGCCACCGGCATATCGATGGCGGCATGAATACCGTCTCGACCCGCCACATAATCAGGCTGGCCCTTGACCAAAAGGCAGGCGGCTGCGTTTTGGTGGGCATAGGCGCGCTCGATGAGTCCGGGGACCTTCATATCCTCATGGAGAATAAATCCCCGGGTGTAAAAAGGATGGGGGGCCTCTTCATCCGCCAGAAAGGCCAGTTCCCCCACATCGGGGGTGAAGAGGGCGTAGTCACATGACAAGCCGCTCATTTTGGCCGCATACATGAATCCGGCATCCGCGATCAACAAAGGCGGCTCAGCCATGTCCTGTACCGCAAAGAGGACCCGGTTGTGCCAGTCCACATCCGGCTGGAGGTAGTGAAAGGCCATTGCCTTCACATCCCATCGACCCACTTCTTGCGTCAAATATTTATATAGACGGCGGCTCCCCTTACCCAGGCCGGTGTCCCCCACCAGACACCCCATGGGCGCCGGTTGCCCCAGAGCCTCGCACACCTTGACCGCAGCGGCCAGCAGGGCGGGCGTTCCGCGGTTAATAGGTGCACGCTCTCCTTCTATGCATACGTCCCCATCGACAAGAACCACCTTGCCTGTGATTAAAGGGAAATCCGGTTCAGGGACCGTACCCACCACCGCTAACATCTCCGCGTCATCTCCTCGTAGGCCAGTTGAAGGGCGTAGCCGCACAGGGTATGACCGATTTCCCTTGGGCTGGGGGCTTCATCCAACAACTTGCCCACCATTTCCTGGGCCAGATAGGGGACGTCCGGACAACCGCCACCCGATATGTTTACCACGGTGTGAGTCGTTTTATCCACCGTCAATTTCATGTTGGCGGCCCGGACCATGAGGTGCTGACCAAAATCTTTGGTCTGGAAGATATCCACGGGCTGAAGGAGGGGGCTGTTGACCGGCACCACCTGAAGCGGTTCGATGCCTGCACCCTGTAGGCTTCTCAGGATGTTGAGTTCCTCCATGAGCGGAAACTCGATGATTAGATCACAACCGGTCCGTATTTCGGGCGGGGGTCCCATGACCCGGATTTTCCAACCCGCATCCTGAAGTACCCGCTCGCCCCGGATCACCTCGCTGGTGTTTTCAAAGACCAGGATGCCGCGGCCCTGGAGATCCCCCTTTTTTTTAAACAGCTTTAATAATGACACGATCACTCCTTGGCGATGATGACGCGATAGCCCTCACCCTCCTCCTGGACCGCTTTCACCGTCCATCCTTTGCTCTCAGCGGCTCGACTCACATTTTCTTTGGAGGTATCGGTATCCACCTGGATCTCAATCTCTCCCTCGGAAACCTTTTTGATTTCATCCATGGTCATGAGGACCGGTTGCGGGCAACTAAGTCCCCGCGCATCGACTGTGCTACTCATTGTCTATTCTCCTCTCCCTACTTTCGTCTCATGGTAAATCCGATGAACAGGCAGACTAAAAGACCGATGATGGTTGCGGCAATGCCGTGCGGCCCGACCCCTTTGGGTGAACTGGCCAGACCGAAATTATGGGCGAAGCCCGCGCCCACGATCATACCGAACACGAACACCGCGGCATCCCCGTCCCCTTCTCCGGCCAGAAATAGCTGGCGACCCGGACAACCTCCGGCCAGGGCAAAGGCCAGGCCGGCCAAGACCATCCCCAGAAAGTTCCAGACCTGCATGGTGTGGGCCACCGGCTGAGCGGCAAATCCGGGATGGAATTGTTTGACAATCAGGTTGGTGATGAAGGCTACCACGGCCAGGGTCACCAGCCCCGTGAACAAATGGGCCTGGCGAAACAGAATCAAATCCCTGAATGCCCCCATGGTGCAGAATCGACTTCGCTGGGCCAAAAATCCAACCCCAAGCCCCACCAAGAGCGAAACAATGAGGGGCGCATGCATGGCCCCGGGGCCTTTTAAGCTGTAAAAGAGGACGCCGCTTTTGGGTTGTCCTGCGATTTGGGGGTAGATGAGCATGAGGACCAGGAACCCCAGCATGGTCAGGGGCAGCAGCCATCCCACCGAGGTATGGGTCTTTTCAGCGCGACCCAGGTTATATCCACCTTTGAGAAACAGGGTGCCGATCCAGATCCCGGTGATCAATCCGGCGATGCCGAACAGGGCATTTCCATCTCCTCCGGCCAGCCGCAGCAGGGCCCGCCAGGGACATCCCAAAAAGACCAGGGCGCCGATCATGGCAAAGGCGCCGAGGATAAACCGGACGATGGGGGCGGAACCGGCCCTGGATCGAAACTCTTTGAAGAGATAGGCGGCAATCAGGGACCCCAGGACAAACCCGATGATCTCCGGCCGCATATACTGCACCACTGAAGCTCGATGCAGCCCCACGGCGCCCGCGATATCCCGCTCAAAGCAGGCCACACAAATGCCCATGTTTCCGGGATTGCCCCATTTTTGCAGGAGGGGTGCGAGGACCCCAATGAAGGCGCCGACTCCAATGATTCCCCACCTGGTTGCCAATAGATTTTTGACTCCGCTCATATGAAACCTCCTCATTTTTGTTTTCAGGAATATGACTCTGCCGTACCTGACCGTGGTGACATTATATAGGCCATTTCGATATGTCAAACTGGAAATAGCGATGAATTCATATGAATAGATCGGGAAATCCGATGGAAATGGAAACCGGCCTTGTCAAAGACTGGATGTCGGTTCTAAGACCATGGGGAGGGTGAATGGCCCAATGGATCTATCAGGGTGCAGATCTTGAGAGTCCAAAGTTCTCGTCATGCCGGACTTGATCCCCGCTAGGTACGGGAAATGACGTAGGGAAATTTCTGCATCTAATGATATCAATAGCTTAGATGAACTTCGGACTGCAGAGGTGCAGATGAAGACGGGCATTTTGCCCCTTACGGATTGTTATCCGCATTCGTCTCTACCCAAAAACGGGCCGCAAAAAAATCCTTGACAAATTAAGAGAGAGTTCTTTATCATTAACTGCAAATGAAAAGGGTGCAATACGAAATTGCACGTTTATCATAACTGAAAATTCAGAAAAGCAAGGAATAAGCCAAGAAGGCGTTTCGGGTGACTCCCCCAGATGCTCTCTTGGCTTTTTTTGTTTTCCGGACACGTTGAACACATGAACAGGGGAACCGTCGGACCGGTTCAACACCCAAAGTGCTCCAAGAGCGACCCTGGATACAGCGGCAAAACCACAGTTGAAAAGGAGCATAGGGTTTATGAAAAGAATCATCCATATCGGTAAAGGCCTCTTCTTGGTATTCATGGGGATTGCGCTTCATCCAGGCGATGCCTGTGCCTATGAGATCAATGAGAAATTGTCCATCGATGGGGTGATTGCCGGCGCATATCAATACCAGTCCCTCAGTGACGCACCGGGCTTTGACAGCGACGGGCGAGGCGCTCTGGTATTGCAGCCTGAAGTCAGTTTCACGCCCACCCAGCACGACCAGGTCTTTGCCAAGTTCGGCTTCGGGGCCGGTAACGGGTTGATGGAGGAAGGGCAATCCCCGTTCTTCCTATCACCGTGGGCCGCCGACGTCCAGGACGATTGCAAGGATATCAACGGCCGAAACCGCGATTACCTCCTAACCGCCTGGTACCAGCACACCTTTGCCTTCAGCGGACATCACAGCCTGGCTCTCACAGGCGGGATCATTGATGCCACCGATTATTTGGATGAAAACACCTTTTCCAATGACGAATACACCCAGTTCATGAACGAGGCCCTGGTGAACGGACCCAATGCCTTCCTGCCCTCCTATGACATCGGAGGTGCCGTTCAATGGACGTTCAACAATTTCTCCATAAACGGGGTGGCCATGGCCATGGGATCCAATGGCGAAGAAGGGGATATGGGGGAGCCCTACAATTTCTACGGCGTTCAGTTGGCCTACCGCCTGAAAACCCCGTTGG
>JAIPDZ010000087.1 GCA_021737425.1 Deltaproteobacteria bacterium | reverse complement strand
GGCTTGAATGCAAGCGGCTGCTCCTACCCGAATGAGGCCACGCCTACTTTGCGACCAGGCTTGGTCTGCAGAACTGGTTCCCCGAGGCCTTTGAAAAATGGGACATTATCTCTGTCCACGATCTCATGAAGGAATACATCGAAACCGGCAGAATCAAAGTGGACCCGTCGATCCACGAAGAACTGACCACCATACACGATCCCTGCAATTACGGCCGAAAGAGCATGAAGACCTTTGGCGAGGCCTATTTTGAGGAACCCAGGTGGGTTACCCAGCAGTGCTGTGAAAACTATGTGGAAATGTACCCCAACCGTATGAACAATTTCTGCTGCGGCGCCGGGGGCGGGGCCTGGGCCATGCCCTACGAGGCGGAACGGATCTACTACGGGCGGGTCAAGGCCAAACAGATCATGGATACCGGGGCCAAGATGGTCATTGCGCCCTGTCATAACTGCCGGGATCAGATCATGAAATCCCTCACCAAGGAGTACGGCCTCGATATTGAGACCAAGTACCTGTGGGAACTGGTGGCGGATTCCCTGATTGTGGAGCCGTGGAGTGAGGAAGAGATCAAAAAGGCCAATGAATTGAGAGACGCCCAGTATGAACGCGATGAGATTGATCTGGACGAGGAATTCTAACGGCGCTTATTGAATCGTGACCAAAAAGCCCCTGTGTGTAGCAGGGGCTTTTTTATGCGGTATACGGGTTATCAAGCGAAGAAACGCTTCGATTCTGAGCACATAAAAACAATCACCAATCAACACTCAAAAATCAACAGTTCTCCCTACCACCAACAGACCGTTCGGTCATGGTCAAAGATCCGGTCGATGAGGGCCTCATAATCAACGCCCTCCTCATAAAGGTTTACCACGGTGGTCTCCGTTTCCTTGGAAAGGATATCCATCAGGGTTGTGGTGTTTTGGTCCGGTTCTGATTTTAGAATGTGCAGTGTCTTCATGCCTACCCCCCAAACGGTACAATAAGATCCATCTCTTTGAGCTTTGCGCCGATTTCCTCCAAGCTCAGGTATTGAAACCCGTGTTTGTCGACATTCACCTGGTTGTTGGAGAAGTATTCACACTCCATGTCCTCGAGCCATTCCAGGTTTTCTTTGTAGGCCTCGGAATCATCCACTTCCACGTCGAGAACAAACATGTACGAATAAAAATTTTCCACGGCCAGGCCCAGGGTGGAGCGGGAGCCTTCCCAGAGGTCCTCTTTCCTGCGGATCAAAAAGGCCACGTGCTTGATGTTTTCCATACATTACCTCCCCATGACAACAGGCCTAAAAGGCCACGTATCGGTCGCAATCTTCAATCATTTCTCCGTTTCTGGCCTGTGTGGCATAATCCTTTTCCCCGACCCCCGGGACCGGCGGCTCCAGTCCGTGGCTTTCAAATCCCACATTGCACAGGGACAGATGGGCCAGCCCATCCAACTCTGTAAACCTGGGGTCCTGGGTCAGGAGGGTCCCGGTGTGGGTAAAGAACAAGGTGGTCTCCACCCCCTTGTTCTTGGCCGCCTTGCACAGGTTGATCACCTTATCCAAATGCTTGTCGGAGGATACCAATACCCCCAATGATTTCGGCATATTAAGACTCCTTGTACATGTTTTGCTTTTACTTTCTCACGCCGCTGATGCACCCGTGAACAATTCCCGTTTACTTGACTTTGAGATAAAGACGGGCAAACCCCTCATCGTCTTTGTGGCCCAGATACTCATGCCCGCCCCGCTTGGCAAAGGCGGGCAGGTCGTTTTTGGTCCCGGGATCCGTACTCAACACCTCGATAATCTTCCCGGAGTCCATTTTATTGATGGCCTTTTTGGTCTTCAAGATGGGCATGGGGCAACTCAGGCCCCTGCAGTCCAAGGTTTCATCCGGTTTGATGTCATCTACCATGATTCAATTCCTCCACAGATTAAAGTGTTGTTCACAGCCCGGTGCAGGGCTGCGCCTGGATCACATTTCCACCGTAAATTTGTCTGTCTCCTCGTTCCAGGTGACGAGCATATAGTATACAAACATGAGCACTGCGATGCCGATTATGGTCCATTTGTACTCAATAAACTCCGGCAGGAAGGCCCGGTGGCCCATGAGGGCCTGCAGCCCTGTCGAGAAATCGATAAGGGTCTCAAACAGGGACATGGACAGGGCAAAGCAGGTCACGGCGATCATGAGTTTCACCTGACCCTCTCCGGCCCGCCACACGGATCCGCTTCCGCACCCCCCTGAGAGCACCGCCCCGAATGCGAAGATGATGCCGCCCACCAGCCCGCCGAACCAGAAGGCCTGGGCCACATAGGCGTCCTCTCCTCTCAGGCCGGTCCACTTGAGCGCTGCAAACCCCAGCATGCTGAGGACCACGCTCATGACCATGGCCCGGGCCACCTCGCCTTCTCCGGTCATAAAAGGGTCCCTGAACCCCCGGACAAAACAGAACCGGGTGCGCTGGATGATGATGCCGAAGGCGATCCCGCACAGGAGAAGCCCCCCCACCCGGGTGAGCGCCTTGTGGTTGTAGATCCATGCGCACACCATGGCGGCAATGAGAATGGCGGCTCCGAGATAGGGTTCCACCTGGAGCCAGCTGAATCCCTTCTCCTTTGGCTCCCGTAAGGAGGCGCCGCCGCTCCCGCTGGGGAGGTGTTCCAACTCCCAGTAGATGTATCGTAGTCCCAGGTAGGCCCCTATGATGAGACCGACCATCATGGCGATGCCGCTGAAGGAGAGTGCGCTCACGGCCGAGTAAAACCCCCCTACATTACACCCCCCGGCCATGGCCGAACCGATTCCCATGAGGGTCCCCCCCACCACGCCCTTGATCATCTCCAGGGGAGGGGCCATGCGGATGGCAAACTGCTTGGACATGAGGGCAGAACCGAATGCCCCCCACAAAAGCCCCAGGGTGAGGATGGAGTTGGTGGAAATCAGCGGGGACAGGGGTTGGGCCGAATAGACCCCGATGAGGCTGAAGAAGTTGTCTCCCCAGTTCCTGAGCCCGCCGGCCACGCCCCAGGGTCGGGCCCAGGCAAAGGTGACGATGCTCATGATGGCGATCAACAGGCCTCCCACCCATATGGGCCAATTGTCGTAGAATATGGCTGAATAGCCCCGGCTCAGGATACCCCCCAGTACGCTCTTTTCCTTTTTTTCAGTCATAATCGTCCCTTATGGTAGAATTAACAGCCTTCGTCTTCTACGATCTTGAACTCGATCTTCTCCTCTTTGGGCTCGGGTGCCGGCGGGGGAGGTGCGCCCGTGGAGGCTTCCTGCCTTGTGGAGGTATCGGGGAGCACCAGGTCTGCCTTCTTTTCCACCTTTTCCGCCAGGGCGAAGATTACGGCTTGATCATAGAAGACCCATGCCTCTGTGGACCCGGGGTCTGCCTTGATGGCCTTTCTGAAATACTCCTTGGCGTCCAAGTATTTTCCCCGCTGGTAGGCCTCTTTGCCGAAACGGAGCATCTTTTCACACAGGGCCTGGTCCGGGGAAGAGGTTTCCGGTTCCTGGGCCCAACACAAGGGGGCGGACACCAGCACCAGTGCCAAGAGGAGTGCCGCAATGGGGAAAAAGGGATGTATTTTGTTCATGGTTTACTCCTTTGCGTCTTGTTTACATATGGAAACGGCGGAAAGGCCTATGTAGCAGATTTCATTCAGTTCGTCAATGGTGTGATGGAAAAAATATCAGGGAGGGGACTCTGCGAAGACAGGGAATGACACATCCATGATCATATGGTATGCTCCTCAGGCGGTTATGGAACGTCTTTGAAAGGTCAACTACGGCGCCTCCGGGGTCATGGATGGATATTCTGAAGCGGAGATCGGATGATGCGGAACTGGAACGGGTGGGGGGATGACGCCCTACACATGGATGTGCCCCCCCCGGCAGCAGCCCTTCTGAAGAAACGGATCGGGAAGGGGACCCGGACCCGGGGAGGAGCATCTCTCCAACAGCTTCTGGCCCGGATCCCGTCCTCCCGTCTTGGGGATCATTCCCTGGTGAACCAGGCCCCGTTCGAGCGGCTTTCTCATGCCCACGGACAGAGCATGCCGGATTGGATCGGGCTTCGATGGGGGACCTTGAATCGCTTCCCGGATGGGGTCGCCTATCCCACCTCCGGGGATGAACTCCAGGAGGTCCTGGAATTCGCCCGGAACGGGCGGGCCATGATCATTCCCTATGGCGGCGGGACCAGCGTAGTGGGGCATCTGAGTGTTCCTGACACGGATCAGCCGGTGTTGAGTCTCTCTTTAGAGCGGCTCAACCGATTGGTCCACCTGGATGCGTACAGCCGGCTGGCCACCTTGGAAGCGGGTGTGACCGGGCCTGACCTGGAGGCCCAGCTCCGGGCCCACGGCATGACCCTGGGCCACTACCCCCAGTCCTTCCAGTATTCCACCCTGGGCGGATGGGTGGCCACCCGATCCAGCGGGCAACAGTCCTCCCACTACGGAAGGATTGAAGAGCTCTTTGCCGGCGGCGAGATCCATACCCCCCGGGGCGTGTGGGTGTGCCCCCCCTTTCCGGCCTCGGCGGCCGGACCGGATCTCAGACACCTCATCCTCGGCTCCGAAGGACGCCTGGGCATCGTCCACCGGGCCGTGGTCCGGGTCTCTTTGCTCCCGGAAAGAGACGAGGTGTACGGAATGTTTTTCCCGTCCTGGCGGAATGCGGTCCGGGCGGTCCGGGCCGTGGCCGGGGCCGGGATTCCCTATGCCATGGTCCGGTTGAGCAATACCGAAGAGACCCTGACCCAGCTGCTCCTGGCAGGCAAGGAGAAGGCCATCCATATGCTTGAGCGCTACCTGAGGCTGCGAAAGATCGAGATTCCGCCCGGGGTCATGGGACTCATGGGGTTTATCGGGTCCAGGGCCCAGGTGAGGACGGCCAGGCGCGAGGCCCTGTCCATGTTCAGGCGGTACCAGGGCGTGTCCGTGGGCAGGCCCATGGGAGCGGCATGGCAAAAGAACCGGTTCAAGGCCCCTTATCTTAGGAATACCCTGTGGAATCTGGGATATGCAGTGGACACGGTGGAGACCGCGGTGCCGTGGGCCCGGGTGACCCGCACCATGACAGCGGTGGAGGCCGCCGTAAGGAACAGCCTCAGGCCCTTTAACGAAAAGGTGCATGTCTTTTCCCACCTCTCCCATGTGTATGCCACCGGATCGAGTGTGTACACCACCTTCTTGTTCCGGCTGGGGGAGGGCCCCCAAGAGACCCTGGCCCGATGGGAGGCTATCAAGACAGCGGCCAGCCGGGCCATTGTACAGGCCGGGGGGACCATCAGCCATCAGCACGGGGTGGGCACGGACCACCGGGACTATCTGAGCGCGGAAAAAGGCCGGGTGGGCATGGATCTTCTCCGACAGGTGATCACCCATATGGACCCGGAGGTGCGTCTTAACCCGGGCAAACTGATTGGGGGAGAAGGTGAACCTTAAGAGCATCCAGAGAGAGTGGGATCTGATTGTCATCGGGGGCGGCGTGACCGGGGCCGGGATCCTGAGGGAAGCCGCCCGCACCGGGTGCCGGGTCCTGCTCCTGGAGAAGAACGATTTTGCCTGGGGGACCTCCAGCCGGTCTTCCAAGATGGTGCACGGCGGATTCAGGTATCTCCAGGAAGGGAAGTTCTCCCTGACCCGGATTGCGGTGAAGGAAAGGGAGCGGCTGCTACGAGAGGTCCCGGGGCTGGTGGACCCTTTGGAATTTCTGCTCCCTGTATACAAAGACCGGGGGCTCTCCAGGTGGGCCCTGGAAGTGGGGCTGTCCATCTATGATCTGATTGCCTGGCGGCGGGACCACCGCTTTTACGGTGTGGAAGGATTTTCCATGCTGGCCCCCCATCTCAACATGGAGGAACTGGTGGGCGGGTTCAGGTTCACCGATGCCCAGGTGGATGATGCGCGACTGGTGCTTCGCCTCATGGACGAGGCCGTCGCATCAGGTCCCCAGGTCAAGGCCCTCAATTACATAACCGTAGACCATATCCAAAAGGACGCTTCAGGACAGGTCCGGGGGGTGGAGGCCCGGGATACGGAGACCGGGGTGAGACAAAGCCTGCAAGCCCCGGTGGTCATCAATGCCACCGGCTTTGAAGCGGAAACCTTCCAGGCCTCCCCTGACCCTGCCTACCATTTGCGGCCGCTTCGGGGGAGTCACCTGGTGTTTCCCTTATGGTGTCTGCCCACGGGGTTTACCATCAGCTTTCTTCATCCTCGAGACGGCCGGTATGCATTCGTCTGTCCGTGGGAAGGCCGTCTCCTGGCGGGCACCACCGATCTGGATCACACCGATGACCCCTCAATGGAACCGGCCGTCACCCGGGAGGAAACAGACTACCTGATGGAGGGACTGCATCATGCCTTTCCCGGGGTCCAATTTCCCGCAGAGGCGTGCGTTTCCTCGTTTGCAGGGGTCAGGCCGGTATTGAGCAGGGACCATAAGCCCCCGTCCCACGAATCCAGGGAACATGCCATCTGGGTCCAAAAGGGCCTGGTAACGGCGACCGGCGGAAAATTGACCACCTTTCGCCGGCTGGCCCACGATGCCCTGAAGGCGGCCCGGCCTTTTCTGCCCCCTTCGGCCCACGGGGTGGATGCCGAATCCCCCTGTTTTGCCCCGGTCTGCGTGGACCCGGGACCCAGAAAGGGCCTCAGTCACGAGGTGCGCCGCCGGCTGGTGGGCCGATATGGAAACGGGGCCGCCCAGCTCATAAAACAGTCTCCGCCAGAGGATCTGGAACCCATCCCCCATACCCGCGCCCTGTGGGCCGAACTCCCCTTTGTGGCCGCCCGGGAGCAGGTGCGGCACCTGTCCGACCTTCTGCTCAGGCGGGTCCGGGTGGGTATCCTGAGCCCTCAGGGAGGGGCCCCTTTTTTGGACCGGATTGAGCAGCTCTGCAGTCCGGTGCTCTTCTGGGACCCGGCCCGGTGGGAACAGGAGAAAACCGATTACCTGAATCTGTGGGCGGAAAAATATGCACCGCCCCGCCGGCAGTGAAGATGCGGGGTTCGGAACCATGACCCATAAAGACCTCATCCTGGCCATAGACAACGGGACCCAGAGTCTCAAGGTGCTCCTGTTTGATCCGGAAGGGACCCTGAGGGCCCAGGCCCGGGTGGCCTTCACCCCCTACTTTTCCGCCCGTCCCGGGTGGGCTGAACAGGATCCGGGGGTGTTCTGGAAGGCCCTGTGCGAGGCCTGCCGCATGCTGTGGCAAACCCCCGGGGTGGACAGGGATCGCATCGCGGGGGCGGCCCTTACCACCCAGCGGGGGACGGTGATCAATGTGGACAGGGAAGGCCGTCCCCTGCGGCCGGCCATTTTATGGCTGGATCAGCGGAAGACCTACGGGTTGCCGCCCCTCCAGGGGGTGTGGGGCCTCCTGTTCAAGCTCCTGGGGCTCAACCGTACAGTGGCCTATCTTCAGGCCGAGGCCGAAGCCAACTGGATTCAAACCCACCAACCCCGAATCTGGAAGCAGACCCATAAATATCTCCTGCTTTCCGGTTATCTCACCTACTGTCTGACAGGCGAATTCCGCGATTCCATCGGATGCCAGGTGGGGTATATCCCCTTTGATTATAAACGGCTTAAATGGTCCGCCCACTGGGACTGGAAATGGGATGCACTCTCCATGGATCCGGGGCTCCTCCCTGAACTGGTACCGCCCGGAACCCCCCTGGGCCGCATTACGGAAAGGGCTTTCCACCAGACCGGGCTCCCCAAAGGGCTTCCCTTGATCGCTGCGGCAGCGGACAAGGCCTGCGAGGTCATCGGTTCAGGGAGCATGGATCCGTCGACCGGGTGCCTCAGTTACGGCACCACGGCCACCATCAATGTGACCCATGATACCTATGTGGAGGCCATCCGGCTCCTGCCCGCCTACCCCTCGGCCGTTCGGGGGGCCCATACCATAGAGGTCCAGATCTTCAGGGGGTTCTGGATGGTCCACTGGTTCAAGGAGGAGTTCGGTTATCCCGAGTGCCGGGAGGCTGAACTGGCCGGAGTGGAGGCGGAGACCCTCTTCGACCAAATGGTGGCGGACATCCCCCCCGGTTCCATGGGACTGATGCTCCAGCCCTACTGGACCCCGGGGCTGAAAATGCCGGGCCCCGAGGCCAAGGGGGCTGTTATCGGCTTCGGAGATGTGCACACCCGGGCCCATCTGTACCGGTCCATCCTGGAGGGCCTGGCCTATGCCCTCAGGGAGGGGAAGGAACGGATCGAAAAACGGACCCGTGTCCCCATCGACCGGCTCCGGGTCTCCGGGGGCGGTTCCCAGAGCCGGGTGGCCATGCAGGTGACCGCGGATGTGTTCGGCATCCCCACGGAAAAGCCCGCGCTTTACGAAACCTCCGGGCTGGGCGCCGCCATTGACGGGGCCGTGGGGCTGGGGCTTCATAGCGATTTTCGAGGGGCGGTCAAGGCCATGACCCGGGTGGGCGAGACCTTTATCCCCCACATGGAGACGCACCGTTTGTACGACGCCCTGTACAGGGAGGTCTATAAAAAGATGTATGCCAACCTCAAACCACTGTATCGCCGGATCCGGGAGATTACCGGATATCCGGGTTGAAGGAGGAACGTATGTCCCAAGTGATGATTTACCCCGCAGACTATGATCATGTCCGTCAGGCCGTGGACCGGGCCTTTGAGATGTTTCCCCTGAAGATAACCGGGAAAAAGATCCTGATCAAACCGAATGTGCTTCGGGCCTCCGAGGCCCAGGAGGGGATTGTGACCCATCCGGCCGTGCTGAGGGCCGTGGTGGATAAGGTGGCGGAAATGTCGCCCGCATCCCTGGTGGTGGGCGACAATCCCGGGCTTTTCAATTACGGGGACAATGAGGAATGCTTTCGGAAAACCGGATTGATGGAGGCGGCCAGGGGGTATTATGAGAATATCGGGAACGCCTCGGAACAAAGGGCCTTCAATCCCGATTTTATGCCTGAAGTGAGCGTCTCCAGCGCCGTACTGAATGCGGATATCCTCATCAGCCTTCCCAAATTCAAGACCCACGGGCTGACCGTGATCACCGGGGCCGTCAAGAACAGCTACGGGATTCTGCCGGGGGCCCAGAAGGCCCGTCTGCACAAAGCGGCCGGGTCGCCGGAGCGGTTTCACGAGGTCATCGTGGAGGTGTTCGGGCTCCGGGCGCCGGACCTGTTTATCATGGATGCGGTGGTGGGCATGGAGGGAAACGGGCCGGCCTCCCCGGATCTGAGGGATATCGGGCTCATCATGGCCTCGGACAACGGGGTGGCCCTGGACGCGGTCATGGCCGGCATGATGGGCCTGGAGCCGGGCCGGTTGCGATTTCTGCAAAAGGCCCGGGAAATGGGCTTGGGGACCTATGACCTGGATCAAATCCGGATGGAAGGCGAATTCAGGACCCTTCCGGACTACAAGGTCCCGCCCCTGGGCGGGGAGGCCATGCTGGATAACCCGGCCGTCCAGGAGATGCTTGCCAGCAAGACCGTCTTAATCCCCCGGGTGGACCCGGAGCTCTGCACCGGGTGCGGGACCTGTGTGGAGCAGTGCCCGGCCGGGGCCCTGTCCCTAAAAGACGACCTCCCCCGGGTGGATACCGGGTTGTGCGTGACCTGCTTCTGCTGCCAGGAGATGTGTCCGGAAAAGGCCATTGCATTACAATAGTCTGGTCCCTCATCATGGAGAACAAACCCGCACATATTCTCAAGACCGTATTCGGCTACGAGAGCTTCCGTCCCCTTCAGGCGGAGATTATACAGAACGTGGTGAACCGGCATGACACCCTGGTGATCATGCCCACGGGCGGGGGCAAGTCCCTGTGCTACCAGATCCCCGCGCTCCTGTTTTCAGGGCTCACCATCGTGGTCTCGCCTCTGATCTCCTTGATGAAAGACCAGGTGGATCAACTGGTGCAGATGGGGGTGCCGGCCGCAGTGCTCAACAGTGCATTATCCCCGGAGGAATACCGGCACCACCTGATGGCGGTGAAGGCGGGCGCCGTCCAACTGCTCTATATGGCGCCCGAGGCCCTGTTGAAGCCTCGCATGCTGGGCGTGCTGTCCCAACTCGCGGTGGATTGCATCACCATTGATGAGGCCCACTGCATTTCCGAATGGGGCCACGATTTTCGGCCCGACTACCGGCAACTCGCCGACGTCCGGGCCCGGTTCCCGGACGCCGTGTGTGTGGCATTGACGGCCACGGCCACGCCGCAGGTGCGTGAAGACATCAAGACCTCATTAGGGTTCCGGGACTCGGACGAATTTGTGGGCAGTTTCAACCGGGAGAACCTCTTCATCCGGGTGGTCCACAAACAAAATCCGTTTTCCCAGCTCCTCGAATTCATCAATGAATTTCCCGACCAATCCGGCATTATCTATTGTTTTTCCCGCCAGCAGGTGGATGATCTCTATGATGCGCTGAAGGGGGAGGGGTATTCGGTCCGGCCCTATCATGCGGGGATGTCGGACAGGGACCGCAGCACCCATCAGTCCCTGTTCATAAAGGATGATGTGCAGATCATGGTGGCCACCATCGCCTTCGGCATGGGGATCGACAAGCCCAATGTGAGGTTTGTGGTCCATTATGATATGCCCAAGAATCTGGAGGGGTATTACCAGGAGATCGGCAGGGCAGGGCGGGACGGCCTCCCCTCCCACTGCCTGTTGTTGTTCAGCTACGCCGATATCCAGAAGGTCAAATACTTCATTGACCAGAAACCGCCGCGTGAACAGCGGGTGGCCAACATCCATCTAAACGCATTTTTGGGCTTTATCGAAACCGAGGGGTGCCGCCGGGTTCCCCTGCTCACCTATTTCGGGGAGGCCTGTTCAGACGAAAACTGCGGGGCGTGCGACAACTGCACCCGGGGCGAGCAGGACCTTGTGGATGTGACCGTGCCGGCCCAGAAGTTTCTGTCCTGTGTCAAGCGGACCGGGGAGCGGTTCGGGGCCGGTCACATCATCGATGTCCTGCGCGGGTCCCAGGCCAAAAAGGTGGTGAGATTCGGACACCATCGTCTCTCCACCTATGGGATCGGACAGGACTGTTCCAAGAAACAGTGGTTTCATCTCTCCCGCCAGTTTATCCGCAAGAGACTCCTGGTGCAGGATATGGAGTTCGGCGGCCTCAGTTTGACGGACAAGGCCTGGCAGGTCATGCGGGGAGAGGAGCAGGTCCTGGGCAGGCTGGAACCGGACAGGGCCGCACCGGCCCGGGACAAGGAGCAGCCCCCGGTGAGCCGGTATGACCAGGATCTCTTCGAGCGCCTGAGAAAAGAGCGCAAACGCCTGGCCGACCATGCGGGCGTGCCCCCCTATGTGATCTTTTCCGACCGCACCCTCATGGAGATGGCGGCTGTTTTTCCTCAAACCAAGACGGCCTTGATGGATATTCACGGGGTGGGCGCGGTCAAACAGGAAAAATACGGGGACCTGTTTTTGAGCGTGATTCACGCGTATTGCAGGCCTACGGCCGCAACCAAATCAGTGCCCGGTGTTCAGGTTTCAGGTTTCAGCAAACAATAAACCCCGACACCCGAAACCTGACACCTTTATCGCTAATGATTCAAAGGCGTTAACCTCAAAAAAACATCTTCTCCTTTTGCTTGGAAGTTTCAATCTAAGACTCTAAAGCCGGCCCAGGCCGGGGTGAGGCATCTGTCCTATTCAGGGGTCGGGGTTTCCTGACCCCCCACGCCGGACCGCTTTCCCCCTGTCACAGAGAGCAAAAAGGCAAGGGCCTGGAGGCTGATCCCCAGGTAGAGGACCTCATGAAAGGCCGAGGCGGTGGCCGGGGGACCGGCCGAGGCCCGGGACAGCCCTTCCGAAATCAGCCGTTCCTGGTGAAGGGCCGCTCTGGCGGAAAATAACGCTGAGGTCGCGGCCATGCCCACCAGAATACCCACCTGCCGATACGTGGCGATGAGGGCCGAGGCCGTGCCCAGGTGATCCTTGGTCACGCTGCTCATGATGATGCTGTTGTTGGGCGGATGGAAGCTCCCGATGCCCATCCCCAGCAGGACCAGGACTCCCCCCAGGATGATCACCGGGGTCTGCAGGTCAAAGCCGAGCATGATGCCGTACGCCGTCCCAATGATCCCGGCCCCCAGTGCTGCGAATCTGAAGTGGGGAAACCGGTCTGACAGGGTGCCGCTCAGGGGGCCCACCACCATGGTTACCACAGAGGTCACGGCCATGAGCATGCCGGCCTCCGAAGGCGTGAATCCGCGGCCTTGAATCAGATAAAAGGGCATGATGAGAATAAAGGGCGGGGCGGCCACAAATACTACAAACAGGGCCCAGATGGCCCTGGAAAAGAGGGGATTTTTAAAGAGCGCCAGATCCACGATAGGCTTTTTCGCACGGGTTTCAACCCACACAAAAAGCATCAGAAAGGCCAGGCCTCCGGCCACAATCCCATAGACGCCGGGCGACAACAGGCCGAATTCCCGAATGCGACTCACCCCGAAGGTAAACAGAAAAATGCCTGTGGAAGAGGTCAGGATGCCTGCCACGTCCAGTTGCAGCCGGCCGGTGCGGACCTGATCCTTTTTGAGCAGGAAAAGGGCCATCAGAAATCCCGCCAGACCCACCGGGGCCCGGACATAAAAAATGGAGCGCCAGTCCAGCCAGTCCAGAAGAAATCCTCCCAGAATGGGGCCGATAATAAACCCCACGGAAACACTCATTCCCAGAAAACCGATGCCCCGGCCCACCTCATTGTACGGAAAGGCCTCGGTGACAATGGCCGTACTGGTGGAAACAGTCATGGCCGCACCCAGGGCCTGAAAGCACCTGAACACGATCAACTGCTCCACGCTCCGGGCCGCGGAGCAGGCCAGCAGTCCCAAGGTAAGGATGGCCATACCCAGGGCGTAAATCCGCTTTCTGCCGATCAGGTCGCTGATTTTGCCGATGATGAGCATGGAACTGGTGCTGACCAGAATGAACGCAAGGGTGACCCACACCACCACGGTGAGATCCGCCTCAAACACGACTGTGAGGATAGGGAAGGCGATGTTGATGATGCTGGCATCCATGGTGGCCATGGCCGCACCCATGGCCACCGTGATGAGGGCCAGCCATTTATACCGGTTTTCTTCTGCGGGGGCCGGGTCAGGGGGCATGGACCTCGTCCTCCGGCTTGAACCACGGACGCTTGTCCGGGCCTACAACGGCCGATATCCTCTCTACAATCCAGTCAAAGGGGAGGTCGTCTGCAGGCGAAAAGCGTTCCAGGTATTCGATGTACGGATTTCCCTCAAAGTCTGTCTGGGGTAATACGGCATCGTTTTTGCCGTCGAATTCCACCACAGGGAGGCTGTTTCGATCGCACAGCCTTTTATCGAAGGTGGCCGCGGCGCTCACCCATCTCTCCTGCAAATAGAACTGATTGTACCCGTGCCTGGGAAAGACGTTGACGCCCAGTTTTTCATAAATATGGGCCGGTACCCGGTGGTTTCTGATCTTGGCAAAGACCAGGCGGCTGGGGATGCCCGCGGCCCGTCCCAGCGCGGTCAGCAAAACCGCCTTTTGCACACAGTAGCCCTTTTTCCAGTTGAGTATCCGGGAGGCCTTGAAGTCCTCCTTAAACACGGAGATCATGAACACATTATACCGGATGGAATCCCGGACAAAGTAAAAGAGTCTTACGGCCTTTTCCGCGCTGTCGGCACACCCCCGGGTGAGGTCCGCTGCCGTGGACTGCATGGTCTCGTGATCCGCATCAAGGACCTCTGTGGGCCGTACATAGATATCCATTTTCTTGACTTCCTTTCTCTTGATTAACCGCAGACAAATCGCCCCGCTGACCGGCGGGGCCATTAACAGTCAGCCCCTTGGGGGCAGATATCTTTCCTTCGGCCCAGTCGGCCGAAGGAAATGTCCGCGGTCGTCCGCGTGAGTCTGCGGTTAATTATAGCTTATTCAGGGATTCAGCAGTTTCCCCTGATTCCCGTCCCTGTGTTCAATCCCCTTGTGGATACGGATACGGCGACCGTCGCTCATCCCGGCCTGATAGGTCTCATAATGCACCCGGGCGCCCCGGTCCCGATACCGGGACAGGCGGGGAAAGCGCATGTTTCGAAAGGCCATCAATCGCCGGTCTGTGGCACAGATCAGGGCGCTTAGGGTATCCGGGCCATCCGTCTGTGGGGCGTACGGATGCTTCTGTTTCCTGGCCTGCTGGTCCAGCTTGTCCTGAAACCCTTTCAAAACCCCCAGCCGGTAAGAGCGCTTGTTCCCCACGGATTGCGGGTCCGACGTTCGTTGATGCCCTTTCCACAGCACGTCCATCTGATTGAGCAGGAAATAATACACATATTCCGCCATGCGGACGTTTTCCATTGTACCCAGCAGCTCAATAGTCCGATAGGTCTGGCAGTCCAAAGGATGGTAGAGATGGGAATAGACCACGTCCACAAAAAAATGGGCCGTAAGGATCCCGCATATCCTGCGCTGATAATTCTCCACCCGTTTTTTGCGGTGATGGATAATGGCGTACACAAATCGGGCGGCCTGATCCTGTTCGATCCGCTCGATATTGTATTTCTCAATGAGGTGATGGGCCTTTTCCATGGCGAGAAGGGCCTCGTGTTCATTGTGGGACCGGGCCAGGGAGAGGAGTTTGCGGACCCTGTCCAGCATCCTCACGTTTCCGGCGGCCATTTTCTGGTCCCGGAAGTCACCAGGCCTTCTGGGCAGATCGCCCGTGGACCCCCTGAATTCATGGGGCACCCCGAGCATGTCGCAGGACTTCTCAAACACCGGGCCGTGCCCGTCCGCGGCCCCGAAGCGGTCGGTCACCATCTGGTGGGCCATTTCATGTTTGAACACGTTCAGGGTCACGTCCCAGGAGTGCCCATGGATGAGAAATGAAGAGATCCGTAAGGTCCGGGTCCGGGCATCCCACGCCCCCCATTCGCGCCGCGCATTGGAGATTTCGATCATGGGCCTGGACAGGTTCACCCCATAGTGCCAGCAGATGGCTTCATGCTCCTGATACAGTTGCCGTACCCAGGCCCGCTCAAACCCTATGTCTTCTGGTGTGGGTGTCATGTGTGGTTTCCAGGGAAAAAAGGGGTGGGGGATGGGTTATTATGTCCCGTATGTTGAGGATTGGGCATGGCGTCCGGGGTCGGGGTCAGCGCGAAGGAGAAGGTTTTCAAGGGCCAGTCCCTTGTGCCAGGAAAACAGCGTTGTCACATTCGTGTATCGTTCCAATGGATTCCTTTCTTTTGCCCGAGTATAGGAAAACCCCTTCAGCCGGTCAAGCAAATCAGAGATAAACCAAAGACCCATACAGGCGATGCAGGCATTCGCTTTGGCCGATCGGTCCAACGCCGAGATATAAATTTGGCGATAGTTACGGGGAGTTGGAGAACAAGAGGGCCTGAAAACAGAGAAGGGTTCGAGGACGGCGATCTTGAATTGGTGGTCAAAAATCGTTTACAGGTCTCCCGTATTAAACTAAAAGATGATATTGCTTTAGCCTAAAGCAGGCCTACAGCCGCAACCAAATCAGTGCCCAGTGTTCAGGTTTCAGGAAACAATAAACCCCGACACCCGAAACCTGACACCTGACACCTTTATCGCTAATGATTCAAAGGCGTTAACCTCAACAAAACATCTTCGCTATTTGCATGGAAGTTTCAATCTAAGACTCTATTCCCCTCAAGATTCGGCACTCGCACCCACTCTCAATCCGCCTTGATGAGAAGCAAAAAGTACGCCAGAAGCGAACTATCCATGGAGGGCGGGAAATTTCATCAACAGGAGGCCGGACCGATTCTGGCATGGGAGAATTTTCAAAATTGCTTTGACCTTTACCCCGGTGACGTGTAGCCTCCGTTCACACAACTAAGGAGTGTTTGCAATCCCCTGGATGGGCCTGTGCAGGTCTCCAA
>JAIPDZ010000086.1 GCA_021737425.1 Deltaproteobacteria bacterium | reverse complement strand
GGTCAGATTTGGTCGTCGCGATTGAGTGAAGCCACAGAAATAGTGAACTATTTCGAGGACTTCACGATTGAGCGGCGGCCGAAGATGGCCCGAAGCTGAGATGGGAAAATGGGAAGTTATTTTTGAGTGAGCCCTTAGGCTAGGGGTTGACGCCCGCACCCATGTGCTGTATAAATACCTCGTATTAATTTAGCCTTTTAAAATCACTACCAATTGATACAAGGCCATGAAGGGGTCTTTTTCAAAGGCCGTACACAAATGCTGTGCTTATAGAACGCCCCAGCAAGATTCAAGAGTACGCACTGCCAGGCAGAAACGGTGGCCTTCCCAACAGGTCAAGTCCATTGGGGCTATCAGCAAGGTAAGTCGAAGCCCCGCTGCCGTGAAAGGAAGGGATCCGGATATTTACGGCCTTTGAAAAAGACCCCTTCATGGCCTGAAACACCTTTCAGCAACCTAAACTGTTACGATACCTCCAAATTTAAAAAGGCATCCGAATTCGCTGATGCCAAGAAGGTTTCAGCGCGACCGACAAAGACGCAGTTTTTTTCACACATAAGGCCACGAAGGCAGGGGGAGGGAATCGCCCGGTGTTCGCGGCCTTTTTTTTGTTTCAATCTATCCGTGTATGCATTAGCATTTGTTCAGCAAACCGTGATGGGAGGATGGATGGGATCTATAGGCATGCATCATGTTGCCAAATGGGCTACAGGGGTTATCTGCCTTGTGTGCGTGGGGCTGGCATACCCGAGCGCGGCAGGGCAGTCCCCCTCAGGGGTGAAGAAGACGGCCGAGAAAACCGTGGCCACGGATGTGAAGACCCAAAAGGCCGTGGATGCCTGGGCAGTGGAGGAGAAACGGCTGCTGGAGAAGATCGATGAACAGGAGCGCGCGCTTCGGCGGGTTACCTGGGAGCAAAACAAGACCGCCCAATACCTCCGTACCCTTGAACAGAAGGTGAAGGAACTGAGGGAGAAGGCCCGGGAAATGGAAAAGATCAATGCAAAGCTGCTCCCCATCCTGGATCAAGGCCTGGAAAAGTTGATTACCCGTGTAAAGACGGATATCCCCTTTGACCAGACCCGGCGCCTCAAGCGCATGGAGGATACGGCCCATACCCTCAATGACTATGATGTGGGTCTCCTGGCCAAGACCCGGGCCCTGTTCGATGCCATGGCCGGTGAGGTGGACTTCGGCTACTCGGTGGATAGTAAGGAGACCGAGGTGGACATTCAGGGACGGTCCACCCGGGTAAAGCTCTTGAAGGTGGGGCGTGCGGGTTTGTATGCCCTCAGCATGGACGGGGAAAAGGCCTATGTATGGAACCCCCGTGAGAACGCCTATCTCCCTGTGGAGGGGAGCGTCAGAGACATTGATGAGGCGGTGGAGATCGTGGAACGTATCCGCATCATTGAATTGACCAAACTGCCCATGGGAAGACCGGGAGCGGGTCCCCGTATGGGAGGGGGGCCCCATGAATAGGTTGATATGGATGGGGATTGTCTTGGCCTGTCTGTCCTCAGAGGCCTGGGCCGAGCGTTCTTTTGACCAGGTGGCTTCGGAGATCGAGAGCGAGTATCAGGATGCCCGCAAGGAACAACAACTGACGCTGGAAGCCATCCAATCGCGCCGCCAGGCCCTCCGGCAAAAGCTGGCCGATCTCGAGGCCAAGATTCGGGCCGCCTCCGACACCCTTTCTGAGGATCAGGAGCGACTCGAGAAACTCTCCAAGGAGCGGGATCAGATCACCCGGAGGGTCTCTCAGCGGCTGGCCGACAATAAGGAGTTGAGTATCCTGTTGACTGACCATGCCCGTACCTTCCTGGCCCTGGCCGAGCGGAGTTCCTACAGTGCCCAGAGGCCGGAGCGGCTGGAGACCCTGCGGTCCTTTGTGGATCCCCATAGGGTGTTCCGGTTGGAAGACCTTGAGTCCCTGCTCACGCTTTCCTTTGAGGATATGGCGGCGTCTCGAGACAAGATCGCCTACACAGGGAAGATGGTGGATCGCAGCGGCAATGAAACCAGCGGAGAGATCATCCGGTTGGGGCACTTGCCGGCCCTGTACCGGGTCAACGACCGGGTGGGATATCTGACCCTGAGCCCGGCCTCAGGCCGTTTGATTATGAGCCCCAGGCCGTCCTTCTGGGTGCGGCAAAACCTGGAAGATTACTTCCAAGGGGAAACAGAGGCAGTGTATACCGACATTTCCGGGGGGGCGGCCATACAACAGCTGGCCCACCGGGTGGGGTTTATGGCACAGCTCAGAAGCGGCGGGATACTGGTGGTGCCGATTCTCCTGGTGGGGGTGGTGGCCCTGGTGCTGACCATCGAACGGCTTATTTTTCTGGGAAAGGTGCGTCACAACACGGACGCCCTCATGACCCGGGTCACCGAACTGGTGGGGGAAGGGGATATCGACGGGGCCATAAAGGCCACCCACCCCCATCGAAAGCGTCCCACGGGACGGGTACTGATGGCGGGCTTGGAGCATCGTCGTGACCCCAGCGAAGTCATTGAGAGTGCCCTGTCCGAGACCATGTTGCGGGAGACCCCGAGACTGGAGCGGTTTCAGAGCGCCCTCAAGGTGTGCGCGGCGGTGGCCCCGCTTCTGGGTCTCTTGGGAACGGTCACCGGGATGATCAATACCTTTCAGGTGATCACCACCCACGGGACAGGGGATCCCCGGCTTATGGCGGGGGGAATCAGCGAGGCCATGGTCACCACCCAGGTGGGCCTGGCCGTGGCCATTCCGGTGATGATCGTGGCGGCCTTTCTGGGACGGCGGGCCCGGAACCTGTCCCATGACATGGAAGAAAAGGGGCTCGCCCTCATGGGGGCCCTGCTGAGACGGCGAACCAACGGAAACGGGTAACATGGAGATCTTCAGCGCTTTTTGGAGGCTGGTGGAGACCGGGGGGCCCCTCATGATTCCCATCGGGTTGATTTCCCTGTGGATGTGGATCCTGATCGTCCTCAAGGCGGAATGGCTGTTCAGGGCCAACCGCCGGCCCCTTCTGGTGGGTGAGGCCCTCCGGTGCCTACAAGAAGAAAAACCGTTGGGGGAACCGGTCTACTGCCCCCGGGCCCAGGCCCTGCGCTTTTTTCTGGAACACTATTACCGGGGGAAACGCCTGTTGAGCGGAGAGGCGGACCAACTCTTCTTCCAGGTGGCGGTTCGCAGGCAGGTTGAGGGGCTGTACCGCCATATCCCCGCCATTATGGTCCTGGCGGCGGCTGCCCCGCTTCTGGGTCTGCTGGGAACGGTTACGGGTATGGTGGAGACCTTTCGGGTCATCGGCATTTATGGTACGGGAAACGCCCAGGCCATGGCCTCGGGCATCAAAGAGGCCCTGATCACCACCCAGGCCGGGTTGCTGGTGGCCATCCCGGGCGTATTGGCGGGCCAGGCCATGCGCAGGCGGATCCGGACCATGCACCAGAATATCCTGGTATTTCAACAGGCCGTATCCCAATGGCTGGAAAAGGAGTGGCAAAAATGCTCCGGCTAAGCCGTTTTGCTGCGGCGGGAACCCAGGAAGAAGACGGCGGCGATGTGGAAATCAACATGATGCCGCTGATCGACATGATCTTTATCCTGCTCATCTTTTTTCTGGTGACCGCCAGTTTTGTGCGGGAATCGGGCGTGGAGGTGAACCGTCCCGAGGCCGCCACCGCGGAAAAAAAGGAGACGGCCGGCATGGTGGTGGGCCTCACCCAGCAAGGCCGCATCTTTATCAACGGCGAGCAGGTGGACCTGAGGCGGGTGCGGGGGCTGGTGGAGATCTTCCTGGTGGAACACGCCCAGGGCGGGGTGATCCTGGACGCCGACGAATCCTGTCCCACGGGCCGCCTGGTGGCTGTACTGGATCAGTGCCGGCTGGCCGGGGCACAAAACATTGCGGTGGCCGCCAGGAGGACGGAATGATCCGGCTGCTCAGCAGGGGCGCCGGGCCCGTTAGGTTTCTGCTCCTGTCATTGGGGGCCGCATTGATCAGTTTGGCTGTTTTTGCCCTGGTCCCCCTGCTGTTGCGCCAGACCAGTTATCAGCCCGATTTTCTTCGGGACTCCTATGCCCTCCTCATCCCGCTCCAGCCGGCGCCCAGGCCTGTCCAGCCTGAACCGGACATGCAACCCCTCCCTGAGGAGCCGGAGCCGCCCGAACCCGAGATAGAGGCCAGGGCCCCGGACAGCCCGGAGATCGATCCCCCGGAATTGGAACCCCCCGAGATGGAACCCCCGGAGGTGACCCGTGAGCCCCTGGACCTTTCTCCCATGCAGCCCCCGGCCCTGGAGCCGCCCTCACCCGATTTGGTGCAGCCCCGGGCCCCCTCCCTTCAAACCATATCGGTGAGTGCGCTGCCGCTTCAGTCCAGCCCCATGAACCTGAAGGTGAATCTCAATGTGGGAAAGGTCCCGGCCCCCGGGGCCGCCAGGCCCGCGTTCCCTGCAAAGCCGGGGCCCGGGCAGATGCGGTTCGGTCTCCATGAAGTGGATCAAAAACCCATGAGTATCGCAACCCTCAAACCCCAGTATCCCTATCGGGCCAGACGCATGGGCATCGAGGGGTATGTGACCGTCCAGTTCCTGGTGGATCAGGAGGGAAAAGAGCGGGAGGTCACCGTTGTGGATGCCGAACCCGAGGGGATCTTTGAAGGGTCCGTGCGAAAGACCGTCCCCAGATGGCGGTTTAAACCGGGAAAAAAGGATGGCCGGCCGGTGGAGACCTGGGTGGAGATGACCATTCGATTCGGCATGGAAGACGATGGGTAAACTGGGGGCACTTCTCGGTATGGTGATCTGTTTTTCGGCCCCGCTGGCGTCGGGCCGTGCTGCTGACATCGACTGCCCACAGGAACTGGCGCCCATGGATAAGGCCCTCCACCGTGTAGTGAGTCAGGCGGAAAAGGCTGCTGATGCAGGCGATGCGGCACGGGCGGCCCACATTCTATCGCAATACCTGGAAACGCACACTGCGGAAACCCATCCCTATCCCTACTATGATGTTGCCTACTTCCTTTACAAGTCCGGAAAAACAGATGCGGCCATTGATTATCTGCGAAAAGCGGTCCGGGTGAATCCCTGCTTTGTGGAGGCCTGGCAGCTTTTGGCTTCGCTTTATCAGGGGACCGAGCAGTTCGGAAAAGCTGCCGCTGCGCTTGAACAGGCGGCCGCCATCACCAACCATCCGGAACTGTGGTATCAGACAGCAGTGCTGTGGCTGAATGGGGAACAGGCCGAGAAGGCCTTGGCCGGCTTGGAAAAAGTCCCCTCACCACACCGCAAGACATCCACATGGCATGTGGCGGCAGCCCATGCCCATCATCTGCTTGAAGATCATGTCAAGGCAGCCCAGGCCATGGCCTCTGCACACAGCCTGTCCAAGGATCCGGAGCAGTTATATCAGTGTGCGGTGTTTTGGATGGATGCTGGGAAGCCGGGCAAGGCCCTCCCCTTGCTTCGCCAATTAACCGAGAAGGATGCTCCCAAGGCCCGCTGGCTGGTGGCCCTCTCCAATACCTTAAAGGCCTTAAAAGAGAAAGAAGCCACGGCTGAGGCCATGGAGCGGGCCGCTCAAAGGAGCCGGGATCCTGAACTTTGGTTCAGCGCAGGCTACCTTTGGCTTGAAGCCGACCGGCCTAAAAAGGCCCTGGTGATATTGGAAAGGCTGGCCAAGCGACGCCACCCTGAGGTAAAATGGCTTTTGGCTCTCGCCAACACCGAGATGATTCTGGATCAAACCGTTGCAGCCGCCGAGACCATGGATCGGGTGGTCCAGATGGAGCCCAAGTCTGAGTATCTATACAACGCGGGGGTGCTGTGGCTTCATGCTCAACGGCCGGAGCGTGCATGGGGTCACCTGCAGGCGTTGTGTAGACGAACCCCGGCCAAGGCCCCATGGTTCGTGGCCCTGGCCCATGCATGGCTGGGGCGCAAAGAAACCGTGCAGGCGGCCCAGGCCATGGAGGAGGCCGCCTCCCTGAGCGGAGATCCTGAACACGCCTACCAGGCGGGGTTGTTGTGGCTCCAGGCCAAGCGGGCGGAAGCAGCCCTTCGGATGCTGGCGCCTCTCGGCGAAAATCCTCAGCCCAAGGCACCGTGGCTGGTGGCCCTATGCAATGCCTGGGTATTAAGAGAAGACTTTTCTCATGCGGCAGCCGCCATGGAACGGGCTGCACACATCAGTCAAAAGGCGGATCATTTCTATTCGGCCGCCAATTTGTGGCTTCAGGCAGAAGCGCCCCGAAAGGCGCTTCCCTTGCTCCAACATCTAACCAGGCACTCTCAGCCAGAGGCCAAATGGCTGGTGCGCCTCTCCGAGACATGGCTGATATTGGACAAGGTGGTTCAGGCTGCGCAGGCCATGGAACGGGCTGCGCAGATCAGCCATAAGCCTGTTCATACCTTTCGGGCGGCCCGACTGTGGCTGGAGGCAGACCAACCCGGACAGGCCCTTCCCCTGTTACAGACGCTGACCCAGCGGCCCTCTCCCCTGGGCAAATGGTTTATCGCCCTGTCCAACTGTCATGTGATGCTGGATCAGACCAAAAAGGCGGCTCGGGCCATGGAAAATGCAGCCAACATCACCCGGGAGGGGAAACATTATTACCGGGCCGGTATGCTGTGGTTGCAGGTAAGGGAGACGCAACAGGGCATACCCCTACTCCAAACCGCTGTATCCAGGCCACCGGTTCAACAACAATGGCGGGTCGCTCTGGCCCAGGCCTTCATCGATGTGGAGCAAAACCAAGAGGCCTTGGCAGTGATGGAGAGGACAAAACTGACCGGTCCGGAGGTCTCTTCATCCGTACGATATCAAGGTGCGGTGATATGGCTGCAGCTCGAGCGGCCTCAAAAGGCATTGCCTGTCTTAAACCTCCTTTGCAGGGACAAGCGGCCTGCACAGGACTGGCTCATATCCCTTGTGAAGACCCATGTGGGATTGGGCCAAATAAAGGATGCGGAAAAAGCGCTGCACAAGCTCATCTCCTGCTACCCTGAGAACCCCAAATCCTGGCAACTAAGCGTGTGGCTGGGACTGGAGCAAGGCGATTATGCCAAGGCTGCAGCGGCCATGGCCGTGGCCGTGCGCCTGGCCCCGCCGGACCCGGAACAGTTGGAGCGGTTGGCGGATTTGTACCATATGGCCGGGGTGCCGGTGAAGGCCGCGGCCACGCTTCAAAAGACATGGAAAAAGAGACCCACGGCTGAAGACTGGGACCGTCTCACCCATATCTATCTGAGCGGCCATCGCTACGACATGGCACTAACTGCGGCCCGTTCGGCCGTGTCCACCCAAGAAAGTGCTGAGCGCTGGAAAAGCATCGGAGCCATTACCTTTCGTCTGAGACACTTTGCGGAAAGCTTTGAGGCCTATGCCCGCGCCTTGGATTTGAGGCCGGATGCGGGAGTCTCCCTTCGGGCCGGATATGCCGCCATGAAACTAAACAAATGGAAGGAAGCGACCCGCCTGTTCAAGGCGGCCATGCGTCAGGCCCGGAAAAACAGCAAAATCGCCTATGAGGCCCATCGGAACCTGGCCTTTATCAAAAAAATGAAGGCCGTACAGGAAAAGGGCGGATAAGTGTTTTCTCAGATTTCCGGTGAAAAAAAGACCATTGACGGATACAAAGCATTCCTTTATGCTCTGAAACAACTTACGCGTTACGCCTAAGGCATTGGTTTGGTTTTGTGAAGTCACCTGAACACAAAGGAGGTCCGGAGATGAGGATGAGACAGGCTTTTTTGATTATGGTATTAGCACTGATGGTCATGGGTTTTGGTGTATCTTCGGCAGCCGCTGCTGAACCCATTAAGATCGGGATCATCCAGGGATTGAGCGGCCCTTTAGAGATCTACGGAAAGGCCGAGATAACCGGATTCAAGATGGGCCTGGAGTATTTCACCGATGGCACCAACACGATTCAGGGTCGGCCCGTGGAATTGATTGTAGAGGATACCCAGCTCAAAGCGGCCAGGGCCAAGATGCTTCTGACCAAGCTCTACAGCGATGATAAGGTGGACCTGGCCGTGGGGCCTACCAGTTCAGGCGTGGCGTTGGCGGTGCTTCCTGTGGCCCAGCAGTTTAAAAAGATCCTCATTGTGGAGCCGGCAGTGGCGGATTCCATCACCGGCGAACACTGGAACCGCTACATCTTTCGAACGGGCCGGAATTCGAGCCAGGATGCCATCTCCAATGCCGTGGCCGTGTCCAAGCCGGGAGTGAGCATCGCCTGCATTGGCCAGGATTACGCCTTTGGTCGTGACGGCATCGCCGCCTACAAAAAGGCTGCGGAAGAACTGGGAGCCAAGGTGGTGCACGAAGAATACTGCGATCCCAAGGGCACGGATTTTACCGCGCCCATACAGCGGATCATCGAGGCCCTCAAGGACAAGCCCGAACCCAAATACGTGTGGGTGATTTGGGCCGGGAAAGGGGGACCCATTCCCCAGCTGATTTCTGCGGGCCTGGATAAGTACGGGATTCAGATCGCCAGCGGTGGAAACGTCCTGGCTGCGCTCAAGCTCATGAAGCCGCTCAAGGGGATGAAGGGATCCATCTATTACTATTATGAAAACCCGGATAATGAAGTGAATGACTGGCTGGTGAAGGAACATATAAAACGATTTAACGATCCGCCGGATTTTTTCACCTGTGGCGGATTTGCCGCGGCCGGGGCCGTGGTGGAGGCCATCAACCGGACCGGCGGGAAGACGGATACCGAGACCCTGATTACCACCATGGAGGGGATGGAGTTTATGACCCCCAAGGGGAAAATGAAGTTCAGAAAAGAGGACCATCAGGCCCTCCAGCCCATGTTTGCCTTTGAGCTGGATACCCAACCGGACGTGGAGTGGGCCATTCCTGTGTGCACAGACGTCCTGACCATGGAGGAGACCGCGCCGCCTATCCAGAACAAGCGGTAGTCTTTCTCGCTTTCTGCCACTCGGCCCGCACGGATGGATGGGATTCCGTTGCGGGCCGACCCCCAACCCGAATCCAAATACCGGTCAGCCCATGTCCGATACATCCGCCGTAGAACCGGTCCTTGAAACCGAACGTCTCACCATCCGATTCGGTGGGCATGTGGCCGTAGATCATGTGAACCTACGGGTTGAACCTTTTGTGCTCAAATCCATTATCGGTCCCAACGGGGCCGGCAAGACCACCCTGTTCAACCTCATGACCGGCCAGTACAAGCCCACCGAGGGGAAGGTTTTTCTCATGGGAGAGGATATTACGTCGCTCAGTGCGGTGAAGCGGACCCGGCTGGGTATCGGCCGATCCTTTCAGTTGACCAATATCTTTCCGGTGTTGACGGTGCTGGAAAACGTGCGGGTAGCCATCCAGTCCAGGGAACGGATCGGTTTCAATTTCTGGCGCAACTACCTCCACTTCTCAGGGCTTGAGGATGAGGCCTATGCCATTTTGAAGCGGGTCATGCTGGACGACAAATGGGCCGTGCCGGCCAGCGACCTGACCCACGGGGAGCAGCGGAAACTGGAGATCGCCATCCTGCTGGCACTGAAGCCCCAAATTCTCTTTTTAGATGAGCCGACGGCCGGCATGTCCCAGGAAGAGGTGCCGGCGGTTTTGGAGATCCTCCAGCGGATCAAGGATGCCAAAACACAGACCATGCTCCTGGTGGAACATAAGATGGACATGATCATGACCCTGTCGGATACCATTGCGGTGCTTCAGGACGGAAAGCTGATCGCAGACGGTGCTCCTGATGAGATCCATGAAAACCGGGCGGTCCGGGAAGCCTATTTGGGAGGAGGGGCGAGGCGTGAGTGAGGCGATCCTGGCGGTCAGCGGGGTGCACACCTTTATCGGCCAGCATCATATCCTCCAGGGGATCTCCTTTGAGGCCCGGGCGGATGCGGTCACGGTGCTGTTGGGCCGGAACGGGGCCGGCAAGAGCACCACGCTCAAGACCACCATCGGCCTTCTCCCGGCAGCCAGGGGAAAAATCGTTTACAGGGGCAAAGAGATTCAGGACTGTAAACCCTATGAGATTGCCCGGGAAGGGATCGGCTTTATCCCTGAGCACATGGGGATTTTTGCCGGTCTCACCGTGGAAGAGAATATGCGGGTGGCCATGCTGTCGGAAGATGCCGACACCCATCGCCGGCTGGAACGGACCTTGGATATGTTCGCAGACTTGAGGAAGTTCTGGCGGGCCAAGGCCGGAATCCTCAGCGGGGGCCAGAAACAGATGCTCTCCATTGCCCGGGCCATTGTGAACAAAACCTCACTGCTGCTCATTGACGAGCCATCCAAGGGCCTGGCCCCTATCATCGTGGATGTCCTCATTGACGCCATCAATCAGATCAAGGAACGCAGCGTGGTGATCCTGGTGGAGCAGAATTTTTATATGGCCAGTTCGGTGGGGGACTATTTTTTTATTCTGGATGACGGGATGGTGGTTCACAGCGGGGAGATGCCGGCCCTCATTCAAGACGAGGCCTTGCAGAGCCGGTACCTGGGTATTTCCAAAATCTCGTAAACAGGGGATAAACATCCATGGCCGAATCCGTTTTCAGGCGCTTCAGTCAGCAGATCACACTCATCGGTGCGGTGGTCCTTTTTGTGCTTCCCCTCCTCGGTATCCCGCCCACCACCTACCTCACCCTGACCCTTGCCGGGCTGGCCATGGGCATGCTCCTCTTTCTGGTGGCCTCCGGGGTGAGCATCATTTTCGGCCTCATGGATGTGCTCAACTTTGCCCACGGCTCCCTCTTTGCCTGGGGGGCCTACGTGGGATTCACCGTATTCAGTCTGTTGATGCCCTGGGTGGAGGCCGATTCGCTGGCCTTGAATCTCGCGGTATTCCTGGTGGCCATGGTGACGGCCATGATTACGGTGGCCCTATTGGGTATTTTATTGGAACGGGTCATTGTACGTCGGGTGTATGGAAATCATCTGTTTCAGATCCTGATCACTTTCGGGGCCACCATTGTCCTGGTGGAACTGATTCGTGTCTTCTGGGGACCCAACGACGAAGTGATGCGGGTACCGCTGACCTTTCGGGGAAACTGGGACATCCTGGATGTCATCGTGTACCGCTACCGGGTCATCTGTATTATTATCGGCCTTCTGGTGTACGGAGGACTCCTGCTCATCCTCAAGAAGACCAAGCTGGGGACTATTGTCAGGGCCGGTGTGGAGGACCGGGATATGGTCCAGGCCATGGGGCACAATATCTATCTCCTGTTTACCGGGGTGTTTGCCGTGGGTGCGGCCCTGGCCGCCCTGGGCGGGCTGGCCATGTCCCTGTTCAGCCTTCAGGTCTACCCGGACATGGGCGGCACCTATCTGTTGTTTGCGTTTATTGTAGTGATCATCGGGGGTCTGGGCAGCGTAACCGGTTCTTTGGTGGGGGCCCTGATTGTGGGATTGACCTATAATTATGTGGCCTATCTGGTCCCCTGGGCCGCCGCCGGGGTGAACATCCTGATCATGATCATTATCCTGCTCATCCGGCCCACAGGCCTTTTTCCGGCAGGGGAGTAGAGAGGTTTCGTCTATGGCAGAACCCACGCCCGTCCATCTCTTTCATATGTCTGAAAAGCGAAGGCAGTTTAAGAGCAGCGGGTTCTTTCTGAAGATGGCGGTTCTGCTCCTCTTTATTCTGGTGCCGTTTTTATTTCCGTCGTTTAAGACCGTGGACCTGGCCATGCAGATCGTCATGTTTGCAGCTCTGGTGGCCAGTTTTGATATCCTCCTCGGGTATACCGGCATCCTCTCGTTCGGTCATGGCATGTTCTTCGGTATCGGGGCCTACTGTGTGGCCTTCCTCATCGGAAAATACGGGAGCCCCTCCTACGGCAACCTGATCCTGGGCTTCCTGCTGGCAGCAGCGGTGTCGGCGGTCCTGGCCCTGCTCATCAGCCTTCTGACCCTGAGGGTCAAGGCCATCTTCTTTGCCATGATTACCCTGGCCATTGCGGAGTTGGCCATTGTCCTGGCCACCAAGCTGAGTGGTCTCACCGGCGGGGAAGACGGGATCAGCCTGTTTACGCCCGGGATTTTTTCCCCTGCCTTCAATCTGGGCGAATTCATGGGCATCGATATCAACGGCCGGGTGGTGACCTATTATTTCATCCTGTTTTCCTGCCTGGCGCTCTTTCTGATCATGCTCCGGTTCACCAAATCCCCGTTGGGCCGGGTGTTGCAGGCCATCCGGGACAATGTACAGCGGGCCGAGGCCCTGGGGTATAACACCTTTTTATATCAGAGTATTTCCATTACCTTCGGGTGCGTGGTTGCAGGGCTGGTGGGGGCGCTGTACGCCCTGTGGGTAGGATATGTGAATCCTGAATCGAGCCTGAGCGTCATGACCATCATGCTGGACGTCCTTTTGATGGTGATCATCGGCGGCATGGGAACCCTGTACGGCGGGCTCATCGGGGCCGCCTTTTTGAAGATTACCCAGACCTATCTCCCCGATCTGCAACACCTGGCCAAAGATCTCTTTCCCCAGGCCGAATTCCTCCACAATATCATGGAGCGTTGGCTTCTCCTCTTCGGTGTGCTCTTCATCCTGGTGGTCATTTTCTTCCCCAAGGGGGTTATCGGCTCCATCCGGGAGTATGGGGCCCGGCGAAAGTCACGGGGGCTCAACAAGACGGCGTGAGGTTTGTGGAATCCCGTCACCTCGGACGTCGATCCGCGGTCCAGAAGGGTTTCAGATGTGTCCTTTTGGACTGTGGCACAACATAATAACCGCCAAGCCGGGAAGAACGCAAAGGCATTTGCTTTTTTCGTTTGTCGCCGTTTCAGCGACAAACGAAAACGGCCATTCCTCCGGCAGTCTGATATGGGAACAGCCTTTGCCCGAAGGGCTGGGGCTTTTTCCTTTTGGTTACCTCAACAAAAAGGAAAAAAACAAAACATATACTTCGCGCACTTTGCGTCTTGAATGACCACGCCACGGTGTGGGAATGGGCGGTGAGAAAAACAGGACAGAGATCCATGTTTAATAATGAATGCAACTATTTGATGACACAAAGACTTCAAACGACGTTTGATATGAAAGGAGTTTTATATGCGTGAACCGATGATGAAAAAGGCCTCAGGAGACGGGGTCCACATCCAACTGGCGGAATGGGAAGGGGAGGGCAGGCCTGTTTTTTGCGTGCACGGCATCACCGCCAACTGCCGATGCTGGGATGTGATGGCCGATGCCTTAAGCCCCACACACCGGGTCCTGGCCATGGACCTGCGCGGCCGGGGATTGTCCGACAAGCCGGATACCGGCTATTCCATTGCCCATCACATCAATGACATCCGGGCCGTTCTGGACGACCTGGGCCTGGAGAAGGTGGCGTTCATGGGGCACTCCCTGGGGGCGTTTATCTCCCTGGTTTTCGGGGCCACCTTCCCGGAACGGGTGGATCGCATCATCCTGGTGGACGGCGGCGGAAAGCTCTCCGAGGAGCAGATGGCCAAGGTCTTTGCCGGGATCAAGCCGTCCCTGGACAGGCTGGGGAAGGTCTTTCCTTCTTTTGAGGAATACATTGACATGATGAAACAGGCCCCCTTTCTCCATCCCTGGTCCGAGGCCTTTAACACCTATTATCAGTATGAGGTGGAGACGGTGGAGGAGGGTGTCCGGCCGCGCTCCCGGCCTGAACATATCCAGGAGGAGGCCCAAAATCTGGGGAAAGTGGATGTGTCCGAGTTTTACGGAAAGATCCAGGCCCCCACCCTGATCCTTCGGGCTACGGACGGGCTGTTGGCCGATGATGACATCCTCCTCCCCGAGCCGGTGGCAGAGCGTATGCTCCAGGAGATCCCCGATGCCCGGCTTCAAACCATCGAGGGGGTGAATCACTACATGATCGTGTTTCAACCCAACGAGACCCGGGATCAGGCCATACTCGATTTTTTGGCAAGCTGAAGAAATCAGAGGAAGACCCCTTGAATTACTGCAGGCATGCAATGAATACTTTGGAACCTGAATCAGGTGATTGAATTAGCGATGTACATTTCACCCACGATACAATCAGTGTTGATCTTTTCGATGGCCGGACCATAACGGTTCGGTTGGCCATCTGCCTGGGTGACCAGCTTGTCGAATATCCTGGAAGACCGTTTCGCCAGTCGATTCTGGGAAAGTTTCTCCAGAGGCGTGACCGTGGTCCTGTACGACAAACGCCGGTGCGGGGAATCCGATAGGGACCGTGAGGCGTTTAGCTTGGAGGCCGATTTGACTGATTTGAGGGCTGTGATCACCCCATTTGGCCGGGCTGTGGTCATGGCCGCACGCCTCCTTTCTCAGGCCCAAGGCGGTCAGATTTTGACATCGGATGTAGCAAGACAGATCGTTTCAGGCGGCACTTTTGTGTTCAAGAAGGCGGGGAGTTCATGCCCAAAGGGTTTGATGAGCGCATGGATGTCGGAGCCGTGCGGAACCGGCGCTCTGGCAATTCCCGGCTGATGCGACGCATATCAAAACCATGGACCCTCATAACAAACTTCTGATTTTAACGGAAACGCCGGAGCATTTTGCCGCCCTGATCGAGGCAAGGGGATTCAACGATCTTGAATGCATTGGCTGTCATACGATAGAGGAGGCACTTCTACACGTTCAGGACTGCACCATCATTTTGGGTGAACCCAAACGGATTGCCCCGCTGTTGAATGGGGCCAAAAACCTCAAATGGGTCCAGTCCACCTACGCGGGGACAGAGCCTCTGATGGGACCTGCCATGCGCTCCGACTACCTCCTGACCAATATCCGGGGGATATTCGGACCGCTTATGAGCGAGTATGTCTTTGCCCATATCCTTGCCCTGGAGCGTCACCTGTTAGAGACTCTCGAAAACCAGAAAAAGAGGTGCTGGCAGGAGATCCCCTATCGGTCCCTGGAAGGGATTCTATTGGGCATCTGCGGTGTGGGCTCCATCGGCGGGCACATCGCCAGAACCGCCAAGCATTTTAAGATGGAGGTCTGGGGGTTTAAACGGACCAAGGAAGGTGTCCCCGGGGTGGATCGCATTTTCGCCCAGGAGGAATTCAAGGAATTCCTGGCCCACCCGGATTACGTGGTCATCACTCTTCCGGAGACGCCCGACACCCGTCATCTTTTCGATCGTGAGGCCTTTGGGTTTATGAACCCCTCCGCGGTTCTCATCAATGTGGGCCGGGGCCCCATTGTCGCTGAGCAGGCCCTGGTCCACGCGCTCAAGAAAAATCAGATTCGAGGAGCCGTACTGGATGTGTTTGAAGAAGAACCCCTCCCCGAGGAAAGCCTTCTATGGGACCTGCCGAACCTCTGGATTACCCCCCACAATGCAGCCATCAGCTTTCCGGAACCGGTGGTGGAGATCTTTGTGGAGAATTACCGCCGTTTTACAGCCGGAAAACCGCTTCAAAACCGGGTTGATTTTAAAAGGGGATATTGAAGGAAGTGAGGGGTAGCTTAGATTTCTTGACAAAATAACGGAGGTAAGATGAATCAGACGCACGGACATCCCTGTTTTACCCCCACCATGATGGCCGCCGTACCTTACCGGGACATGGATCGGGCTGCGGACATCATACTCAAATGCTTCCCCGAGGCCCCCTGTCTTCCGGTCATGACCCGGAGTGTGAGATGGCTCCTTGAGGGGATTCCCTGCTTAGTGATGGACCGGGAGAGGCGGATCATCTATTTCGACCTTTCCACCGAAAGGGAACCCGAAATTCTGGAATTCTACGACCGGTACGAGGCCCAAGACCTGGACCACTTTGCCACCACGGTTGATACAGCCCCTTTTTTTTACCGGATGATGGAGCGTATTGCCGCCCGAAGACCCGGGAATCTCAAGTGGGTGGCCTTTCACACCGCAGGTCCCATTCTGCTGGGAGACACCCTCAAGCAGGCCGACGGAACGCCCGCCATACACAACGAGACCCTCCGGGACATCCTCATCAAGGGGATGAACATGAAGGCGAGA
>JAIPDZ010000085.1 GCA_021737425.1 Deltaproteobacteria bacterium | reverse complement strand
TGGGCGGCCCGCCCACCATCCTGCTGGGGCCGGGGGAACCGGATATGGCTCACAAGGCGGATGAGTTCTGCTATGTCTCCAAGATTGAAACGGCCTCCGCCCTGTACACGGAAATTATCCGGAAGTGGTGCGGGGTATAACGTTTCTTTGGAGTCAATTTGAGTGATCTGAAAAAGAACCATAACCGGTCATCCATAGGTGGGAGGAGGCCCATATGAAGGTCATATTTCACGAGGACTTCTATCCGGTGTACACATCCGATCCTGCGGCCGCGGCCGGGAGGATGGAGGCGGTCATGTCGGTGATCGAGTCGGCGCCCGGGGTGGAGATCATTCAGGCAGAGCCGGCTTCAGAAGCGGATATCGCCCTGGCCCATACCGAGGCCCACATGACCCGTGTCAAAAATCGAGGGCTTTATCCCATATCCGCACTGGCTGCGGGCGGGGCCGTCCAGGCGGCGCGCCTGGGTCTTGAAGCGCCGGCATTCGGTTTGATCCGGCCCCCCGGTCATCATGCCTCCGCCGATACCTCCTGGGGATTCTGCTACTTCAATAACATGGCCGTGGCCCTGGAGCGGCTGAAGGCGGACGGCAAAATAGAACGCGCCTATGTCCTGGATATTGATCTGCACTTTGGCGACGGCACGGTCAATATCCTGAAAGGCAAGGGCTATGTCACCATTCACAATTGTGTTTCAGGGACCCGGGAGGCCTATCTGGATGAAGTGGCAGGGGAGATGGATGCATGTGATGCGGATCTCATCGGTATCTCGGCCGGGTTTGATAACCATGAGGCGGACTGGGGCGGGACCCTGACCACGGAGGATTACCGGGAGATCGGGCGAATGGTCCGGGCCGCCTCAAGGCGGACAGGCGGGTGCTTTGGGATTTTGGAAGGGGGATACAACCATCAGGTCCTGGGATATAATGTCCTGGCCCTTATGGAGGGGCTGGGCGCCTGAACACCGGAAAGGCGCCAGATTGATTTCCCCGCTGAAGACGGGATCTTCGACAGGTGCCGGTGTTCGGGTTTCAGTATGTGGACCTCCCTGACACCCGACACCTGACACCCGACACCTGACACCCGACACCTGACACCTGACACCTCAACTCTCAATGCCCCCGCCCTCTAAAGGGTCCACTGCAATATACTGGCGGCCCAGGTCAGGCCGGCCCCGAAACTCACCAAAAGCACATGGGCGTCTTTCATCAGACGTCCTTCCCGGTTGGCTTCATCCAGGGCAATGGGAATGGTGGCGGACGAGGTGTTTCCGTATTTGTGGATGTTGGTGTAGACTTTCTCCATGGGGATTTTGATGTTTTTGGCCAGGGCTTCGATAATCCTCATGTTGGCCTGATGCGGGACAACCAGGCTGATATCGTTGGTGCTGAGATTATTGTGAACGAGCGCGTCCCTGGCGATTTCGGACATGCAGTTGATGGCCCGTTTAAACAGGGGGTTCCCCTGCATTTTGAGATGAAAGGGCCGCTTGGCCACATCCTTCAAGGTGGCAGGAAGATAGGTATTTCCGTCCGAAGCATGAAGGAATTCCCAGAATTTCCCGTCTGATTTCAAATGGTTGGATAAAATCCCGCCCCGATTGGGTCTGGCCTTGACCACCACCGCGCCTGCGCCGTCTGCCAAGAGAACGCAGGTCCCCCTATCCCGCCAGTTGATGATGCTGGAGAGCCGTTCCACACCCACCACCAACGCGGTTTTGCAGGTCCCGCAGGAAATGGCATTGTTGACCACACTCAGTGCATACAAAAACCCTGAGCATCCGGCCGAAACATCGAATGCCGCGGCCTTGTCCGCATTGATGGCCTCCTGGACCATGCAGGCGGTGGAAGGGAACTGCCTGTCCGGGGTCACCGTTCCGACCACGATCATGTCCAGTTCATCCGGAGAGATGGCCGCCATGTCCAAGGCGTTTACGGAGGCCTTGGTGGCCAGATTGGTGGTGCTTTCCTCTTTTGCGTTGGATGAGATGCGGCGTTCCCTGATCCCGCTCCGGCGGAAGATCCATTCGTTGGTGGTGTCTACGATGCCCTCGAGTTCCTTGTTGGACAGGATTCTTTCGGGCATGGCCGAGCCCGTCCCTATAATATGCGACTGGTTGATCATTTCAGTGTCCTTTACTCCTTATTTTTGATGCCGGGTCAGCCGGACCTGCCGGCTGAGCAAATATCCCTTTCCTGCGAAAGACGTAATCCTTGTGGTAAAGAGAGAAGGTATCCTTTTACAAGGAAGGTACCATGCGGGGGATGTTTGGTTCGCTGCTGCAGAGACCAGGCTTGTGGACAAGCGTTGCTCCAAAAACCATAGGACGGGGTTGAGGCCTGATCTGCATTTCAAGGATCTTTTAACATGAATTGGCTGAAAAAGAAACCCTTTTTAATGCGGGTTACGAATTTTCCTTTGTTCCACCCCGGTCAAGGACCCACAGGGGGGGTGAGGGTGCGGCCTTTTTTCCGATTACGATAGCCCCTCACCGTGGATGCGCTGTAGGCGGCGCCGAAGAACCAGTATACAATCCCCAGGGCCCAGTTGAGCGTGTAGAGCCACACGGGCATCTTGGATGTATAGGCGCCGGTCATATAAGCGATCAGGGTCAGGACCACGACAATGGCAGGAATCACGGCAGCGCACAGGCCTCCCACCATGACCGCCCGGTCACGCCTTGTGGATCCGGCGATGACACCGATGATGACCGCGGGAACGGCATGACGAAAAATATGGAGAAAAATAGGGACCTTTGTATACCATCTCGGGAATATGAGTGGAAGGATGATGGCAAAGACCAAAAAGGCAAGGGAGATGGCAGTCTTGGTCAGGCTCCACTGCCCGGCCCCGTAATTAAGGAGGCAGACCAGGGCGGCGGAACCTCCTGCACCCCACAGACAAGCCCGCTCTGATATATCCCCCTGACTCCTGTTCAATTCCTGTCCGCTCCCCTCCTGTGCCATACAATGACCTATCCCGGGTTCCTCAGGGGTTCAGCTTTTCCACGGCCATTCTAATGGCCCATCTCAGGAAAATCTTTGTATATTTGGCCCCGGCCAGGTACATGCCGGCCAGGAACATTAGATGGGACAGTCCGTAGGTGACCGGACCGCCGACGGCCACCAGAAGAGGCTCCTTACAGTAGATGGACAGGGCCCCCAGCGCACTCACCGCAGGCCAGCCGATGACATAGCTGATGAGGATGGCCGATACCCCCAGAATAATACGGGGGGTGGGCCGCTCTTTAAAGGCGCTCAGATCAGCCTGGTCCTGGATCGCCCCTTGTGCGAAATCGGTTTGGGCGATTCTTTTTAAGATACGGGTTTTTATGGCCATTTTACGCCCCATCCAGAAACAGCGTGGGTCTTACCCGCAGTGCTGTTCTCCGTTTGTGGCCGGAAAATGGGATTGAATTCTTTTGTACGACCATGTAACTAATGAAAACCTGGTGCTCATGTACCGGATGTAAAGAAGAAACCATCGTCAGAAGATCGTTGAAAGTCTACGACAGGACTCCCTACGGAATCAAGTCTTTTGCTGCTTTTAAAACGGGCCAAGGATGCCCTGACACAGGGGATACATAGGGAGATACGGCGCATCTCATTATGATTTGGAATTATTTCCATAGGGTCTATTGTATATCCGTGGATGGACGGGAAGACCGGCGTCAGGAGGTTAGGCGCCAGTTTGACCGGGTGGGGTTGTCCCCCTTGGCGGAATTCGTCATTGTCCAGAAACACCCCACAGATATCGAGCAGGGGATCTATGAATCCCACATGACGTGTATGAGAAGGGGGCTCGAGGCAGGGGCCGATCGAATGCTCATATTTGAAGACGATGTGGTTTTTGACCGGTTTGACCCCGGGCGACTGGAACAGTGTGTGGATTTTTTGACCCGCCACCCTGAGTGGAACCTCTTTTTCCTGGGGTGCATGGTCAAAAGAAGCCGGCCCACAGAGAGCCGGGCCATGGTGGAAGTGGAGTTTCAGTGCCTGTGTCACGCCTATGGGGTCAACCGCCGGTTCGCCCAGACCCTGGTTCAAATCCCCTGGCAACGAGTCCCTTTTGACGATATGCTCCGTGATTTGAAGGCGGATCACCTCTTTGCACCCTATCCGGCCTTTGCCTTCCAGAGCAGTTCTCCTTCCGATAATGAACGGTTTTTGCCCCTGGATCGGTTCAGACGGATGTGCGGCGGATTGAAGCGGCTGCAAAAACTCAATGCGTTTTATCACCGGCACCGGAGGGTGATCGTGGCGGGTCATCTTGTACTTTTGGGAATCATCCTGGGCCTATGGATCGGATGAGGGGGAGTCATTTTGAAGAGCGTTAACCTGCGCCTTCTCCTGTGTACGCTGGTGGGGGTGGCCCTGTTGGGCGGCATGGGCCTGTACCGGATACACATGGACACCGATATCATGGAATACCTGCCGCGGCAGGATCCGGTGATTTTAGATGCCGGTTATTTTCTCACTCACCATCCGGTTCAAAACCAGATCATCATGGATATCTCGGTGTCTTCTTCCGACCCGGATGTGCTGATCCAATGCAGCGGATTTGTTGAGGAAAAATTGCGTGAAAGCGGCCTGTTTACGGAGGTGGGGATGGGCGCGGTTCAAGCGGCATTCCCGGTCTTGGTCTCCCATATCGTGGATCATCTTCCGGTATTGTTCACCCCAGAAGCGCTTCACGAACGCGTTCGGCCGTTATTGGAGCCGGTCCGGATCCGCGACAGGCTCCAGGAAATCCGGTTGGGGCTCATGGGTCTGGAGAATATGGGGCAGGCGGAGTTGATCTCACAGGACCCGCTGGGGCTGAGGAATCTGGTCCTGGCCAGGCTTTCTGACCTGGCGCCCGTGGAAGAAATGGTACTCTACAAGGGAAGGATCCTGTCTTCGGATAAAAAGCACCTCCTGTTGGTGGCCACACCCCGGGTTTCGGGTACGGATACGGCATTCGCGAGAAAGTTGACGCAAACATTCAATACCCTGTCGGATCAGCTCAGTGCCTATGCCCGGGGGCTTGGGTTTGAGGCCGTCCTGACCCCCCTGGGTGCCTATCGAGCCGCCCTGGATAATGAACAGATGGTCCGGGAAGATGTACAGAGGGCCATCCTCCTCGCCACCGTGGGGATTGCCCTGCTCCTTTTTTTGGCCTTTTCGAGACCCCTGATCGGTCTCTTTGCCTTTCTCCCCGCCCTGGCCGGAACCGCGGCCGCCTTTTTTGTCTTCTCTTTGTTCCATTCCCATATGTCCATCATGGTCCTGGGGTTCGGGGGGGCGGTCATCTCCATTACCGTGGATCACGGGATTGCCTATCTCCTCTTTTTGGATCGGCCCCAGGAGACCTCGGGCAAGGCCGCTTCCCGGGAGATCTGGGGGGTGGGGCTGTTTGCGGCACTGACCACCATGGGCGCCTTCGGGGCCTTGTGCATCAGCGATTTTCCCATGCTCCATCAGCTGGGCCAGTTCACGGCCCTGGGCATCGGGTTTTCGTTTCTGTTTGTGCATACCGTATTTCCCCTGATTTTCCCCCGCATGCCCCCGGGTCCCTCCAGACGCCTGGCCCTTCGGTGGGTGACCAACCGGTTGTCGGCTTTTGGCAGGAAAGGGGCCTGTGCAGCGCTGGTTTTTGCCCTGGTGATGTTCTTTTTTGCCCGCCCCCACACCGAAGTGGGCCTCAGTAGCATGAATACGGTGAGTGAGGAAACCGCCGCGGCAGAGGGCCTGATCGGCCGGGTATGGGGTCATTCCATATTCGGGAAGGTGCATTTCATCGCCCGGAGCCAGAGCCTGGAGGAGCTGCAGGAAAAGGGCGACCGGGTCCTCCGGATGGTGGAGGCGGATATGGGGGCGAACCGGCTTTCCTCCGGGTTTGTGAGTTCAATGGTCTTCCCCGGGAAATCGCGGCAGCAGGAGAACTTTTCGGCCTGGAGGAATTTCTGGACGCCGCAGCGGCGGGGTGTGGTAACAGCGGCCCTAAGGCGTGCATCGGCTGACCTGGGGTTTTCCCCCGGCGCTTTTGCGCCCTTTATTGAGACCCTATCCAGGACCACCTTTCCGGAAGATAACCCCCGGATTCCTGACTCCCTGTTCCATCTGTTGGGGGTATCCCAGGGCTCGGATGGCCTATGGTATCAGGCCGCAAGCTTTGTCCCGGGCAAGGCCTATGTGCCGGAAGTGATGCATCAGCGATACACAGCTGTGGGCCGTCTGTTCGACCCCTCCTTTTTTTCCCAGAGACTGGGGTCGTTGTTGTTCGCCACCTTCATGCGGATGCTCATCATCATCGGCTGTAGCGTGGCCGTTTTGCTTTTTCTGTTTTTCCTGGACTGGAGACTGACGGTCATGGCCTTTTTGCCCCTCCTGTTCGCCCTGGTCAGTACCCTGGGAACCCTGAACCTGACGGGACATCCCTTAGACATCCCCGGACTCATGCTCTCCATCGTGGTCTTGGGCATGGGAGTGGACTATTCCCTGTTTCTGGTGCGCTCCTATCAGCGGTACGGGGGGGATGCCCATCCCGGTTTCGGGCTCATCAAGACCGCGGTCTTCATGGCCGCCGCATCCACCATGATCGGGTTCGGGGTATTGTGTGTTGCCCAACATTCTCTTCTTAGGAGTGCCGGATTTACCTCATTTCTGGGCATCGGCTACGCAATGACAGGGGCATTCCTCATCCTGCCGCCCCTGTTGAAGGCCTTTTTTAAGGGGGAGGGGGAATTCTCCAATACCACCGCTTCTCTTAAGGGCCGGGTGTCAAAACGGTATAAGAAGCGGGAGGCCCTTCCCAAGGTGTTTGCGGCCCTTAAGATGAGACTGGATCCCATGTTTATGGAACTCCCCGGACTCCTGGAGGTCCCCTTTGAAATGAGGCGGATTATGGATATCGGCTGTGGATACGGGGTGCCCGGATGCTGGTTCCTGGAGCGTTTTGATCAGGCCTTCCTTAAGGGGTTGGATCCGGATGCGGAAAGGGTTCGTATTGCATCCAGGGTATTCGGACCCCGGGGCACGGCAGAGCAGGGCCGCGCCCCCCAAGTAGCGGCATTTGAATATCCGGCGGATCTGTGCCTCATGCTGGACATGGTCCATTTTCTCTCAGATGAGGAGCTGGCCTTGACCTTGAAACGGATATATCAAGGCCTGGGGTCAGGACGGCGTCTGATCATGCGGGTGGCCATACCCCCCCAGGGTGCTCCTTCCTGGTTATGGCGGATGGAGGCGGTTCGGCGCAGGCTGTTTCGCATGGAGGGCCATTATCGGTCCCTAAAGCGGATCACCCGGATGGTCACCCTGGCAGGATTTCAGATCGGCCGGGCGGCCCCTTCAGGGAATAACAGGGAGTCCACCTGGATCATTGCGGACACTCCTTATGAGGCAGGATGATGGGCCGTGCCAAGGGACGTATGCAGCTATCCCCGGGAGACTGGATCGGGCTGGGGGCCCTGGGCACGGGGCTGTTGTTCCTGTTTGTGGTTCCGGGGTTGGTGTTCATCCCCTTGGGCCTGTTTCTGATCTTGTGCATGATTGCGCCCTTTTTGCCCGGGGTCTCTTTTTTCCTTCCCGTCATCAGCAAGGGGAGATCCGGAAAACGGGCGGTGGCCCTGACCTTTGACGACGGGCCCGATCCCGGGTCCACCCCCAGGCTGCTTCATCTCCTCAAGACCCATGACATGAAGGCCACCTTTTTTGTGGTGGGAGAAAAGGCGGCCCGTCATCCTCAACTGATTCAGGAGATACTCCGTCAAGGGCACAGCATCGGGAATCATTCCCTTACCCATGATAACCTGGTGATGTTCAAAAGACGCCGTACCCTCAAAAGGGAGATCACCGCAACCCAGGAGATCCTGGCAGATTTCGGAATCAGACCCCTGGCCTTCCGGCCGCCGGTGGGGATCACCTATCCGGGGCTCGGTGGGGTCCTGACCCAGGCCGGCCTGTATGCCCTCAGTTTCAGTTGTCGGGCCGCAGATGGGGGAAACCGCTGGATCCGGAATCTGTCAGGCCGGATTCTACGAAAACTTCACCCGGATGCCATCATCGCCCTTCATGATGCGAGCCCCCCGGATGAGCGCCTGTTATCCTACTGGCTGGATGAGGTGGAGCGGATACTGACAGGGATACGGGAGCGGGAATTTGTTGTCACGCCCTTACCCCAACTTATCGGGCGGCGGGTGATGGAGGCGGTCTCAAACCGCGAGCGCCACATTGTTGACAAGTCCTTCAGATAAGATACGTTAAAATTACCAAAATTGTTTGTTTAATGGGAACGTAATGCCCGGTTGTATTAACTTAGCATGTTGAAATAAAGACCCCCCCGAGGGCCGCGGCCGTCTAAAAATAGGCCCCCATCATGAAGACATAGGAATCCACGCCCTGGTTGTCTTTGTTCAACCCCCCGTTGGAGATATGATCCCACCTGAGCGCGGTAAACAGGGTCTCCTGACCCAGAGGGAACTCCACCCCGAAGCCCGCCCGAGGATTGAAATTGATGCGGGAGCCCTGGCCGTCCACCTGAAAATCGGTGTAAATGACGCCGATTCCTCCTTCGATATAGGGGGTCATAAACCGGGTGGAGAGACACTCCAGGTAGTACAGGGCCATCATCCCGGTGGAGGCGATGACCTTGTAATCCGGCCGGGTGGTGGATCCCAGGGTCAGTTCTATCTTGAAACGAAGGGCCTCGGGGGCCTGGTGGCCCCAGATCTTGTCATAGTCGAACATGGCCCACAGGGTCCCTTTCCAGAATCCGATATCACTGTCCGGCGTAAAGGTGTTTCCGTAGCTCAGGGCAAATCCATAGCGATCCTGGACCGGCGTGGTTTGGTTCTCCTCGCCCCACGCGCCGTGGGGAAGCAGAATGAGCAACAGCAGGGCCGTGCATGCCCACCAGAAGGCGTTTTTCTTTACGGGCAATGGGTGGGGCACGAAGAGATCCTCCGATTTTGGTCAAATGTGCCAAAGGAGCAGCTTTCGGGTGCGCCGTTTACAGGATTGAGCCTATCAGCAGAGGTGCGGGGAGTCAATAACATCTTGACAATAAAGCGGTGGGTGACATAGGCTTTTTATGCTTACGAGAAGATATCTTTTAATCCATTATCTGCCTGAAATGTATTGGAAAAGGCCTTTAGAAGATCCGCCTTGCCCGAAGCGAAGAAAGGTCCGATCCTCAGGGGGAGGTAAATGCCAAATAGAGATGATCGGGTCAGCTGCGAGGTGAGGCTCAGGGTCCCTTTCCATGATCTGGACCCGCTCAACATGGTGTGGCACGGCAATTACCTGAAATATTTCGACGTGGCCAGGATGGCCCTGTTTGACAAATGCGGGATCGATCTCTTCGAGTATTTTGAACGGACCAGCTATCTTTTCCCGATCATCAAAACCACCACCAAGCATGTGATCTCTTTGCGCCATCGGGACGAGTTTATCTGCCGGGCCGCGGTCCTGGAGGCCAGGATCAAAATCGTGATGGATTTCGAGATCCGCCGAGCGGGAAGCACCGAGATCTGTGCAAAGGGGAGGAGCGAGCAGGTGGCGGTAAAACACCCTGAAATGGAAATGAGTTTTGAAATACCCGAGGACGTGCGTAGGGCATTAGAGTCTTAGATTAAAACTTCTATGCACAAAGCGAAGATGTTTTGTTGAGGTTAACGCCTTTAAATCATTAGCGATAAAGGTGTCAGGTTTCGGGTGTCAGGGTTTATTGTTTACTGAAACCTGAAACCTGAACACTGGCCACTGATTTGGTTGCGGCCGTAGGCCTGCATTGGGGTTTTAGGAATGGAAAAGGACCTTCAGGATGCCCATATTATCGGACTTGAGCGGATGGCCGCCTGGTCCGGGCTTCTGGATCAGATCAACGTATTCCCGGTGGCTGACGGCGATACGGGCCGGAATCTGATCACCACGCTTTCGCCCTTACGGGAGCTTGAGGCGGGCCGGGAAACGACCGTTCGCAGACTCCTGCTCTCGGCCCGGGGCAATTCCGGCAACATTGCGGCCCTGTTTTTTTCAGGTCTTTTGACCGCCGATTCCAGGCACATGCTGCCCGGGGGCGTACAATTGGGCCGGGACCGGGCCTGGCAGGCCATCGGTGACCCGGTCTCCGGGACCATGCTGGACGTGATGGATGCCCTGGCCGACATCCTGGAGGCGTCCCCGCAAAAGAAAGGGGAAGAGGATGTAACGGGGATCATCAATCGTCTCCAGAAGGTGGTGCGATCCACACGGGACCGCCTGCCCAAACTGAGGGATGCCGGTGTGGTGGATTCTGGGGCGCTGGGCATCTATATCTTTCTGGAGGGGTTTCTCCTCAGCCTTGCAGGACAGAGCCACCGATTTCAACCGGTAACAGATGCCTTCAGCGGGTTGCTCAGTATATCTTCCGCTTTCAACTCGGCTTTGGAAGACGGCTTTTGTGTGGATATGGTATTGAGGTTTAACGACGCGTCTCAGCCTGAACTGGAGCAGCTTTCCGAGCTGGGGGAGAGCGTGGTGGTCATTCCCCATGATGACGTCTATAAAGTGCACATGCATACCCGCAACCGACAGGGCGCCAGGGCTGATATTGAATCGTTTTGTCAGGTCCTGGAGTGGTCGGACGATGACCTGGGCACACAGACCTCGCGATTCAAACAAGACCACACCAGCGGGTGCGTTCATATCATGACCGATGCCGCGGGATCCATCAGCCGGGAGACGGCACAAGAGCTCGGCATTACGCTGCTGGACAGCTATATTACCGCCGGGGACAAGTCCCTTCCTGAGACCCTCTTTCATCCCCAGGTTTTGTACAAGATGATGAGATCGGACATAGCGGTGTCATCATCTCAGGCATCGGTATTTGAACGTCACCAGCACTATGAGAGTGCCGTGAATCAATATCCAAGGGTCCTTTATCTATGCGTGGGGTCCTTTTATACCGGAAATTATGAGGTGGCCCTGAAGTGGAAACAGGCGCACGATAAGGAGGACCGATTCACGGTAATCGATACAGGTGCGGCCTCAGGCCGCCTGGCCACCCCGGTGATGGCCACGGTTAGATTTTCGACCCGGACGGACGACCCGGATCAGGTGGTGGCGTTTGCCAGGGCGGCCGTGGATCAATGTGAAGAATACGTTTTCCTGGATAAGCTGCAGTATCTGGCGGCCGGAGGCCGGCTCTCCAAATCGAGCGCCTTTTTCGGGGATCTGCTTCACATGAAGCCGGTCATCAGTCCCTTGCCCCAGGGGGCCACCAAGGTGGGGGTGGTCCGGAACCAGAAGGCCCAGCTGGATTTCGCCCGGTCCAGGCTTCAAAATCGATTCTCCAAAGAGGACGCCCCGCTGATCATGCTGCAGTATACGGATAACGAGCCCTGGGTGCGGGAGGAGGTCCGGGAAGCCATCGCCAAAGAGTATCCATGTGCGGAAATTCTGCTGCATCCCCTCTCTTTGACCTCCAGCGTTCACATGGGCCCGGGAACCTGGTCCATGGCGTTTCTGCCGGATACGAGCCCGTCTTAGAAGGTCGGATGGCCAGACCGACCTGAGGCCCCATTCCCCACGGCCGCTCAACTTCATAGAGGAATGCCGCATGTCAGACGGGTGAATTTGGATCATAGGCCTTGAGGGGGCCCCTAAGCACCTGTAAACATGGTACATCATCATCTATACTATGAAGAGACTGTTCTATAAGACCTTCCGCGCTGCCTCACGGCTGGTAGGCCTATGGGTATTGAAGGGGTTTGCCTGGGGGGTATCCTCGGGATATTTCGTATTTTGCCCCAGGCGGGTGGGGGTGGGGGTGAGATTTTACCGGGCCCTGTTCCCCGAGCGGGGTGGGCTGGCCCACCTGGCGTGCACCTGGCGGCAATATCATCAGTTTGCCCGGGTCTTTGTGGAACGGGTCATGCTGGATCACCCGGATGACATCTCTTTCACCTCCCAGGGATTTGAACACCTCAAAGAAGCGGCCGCGAATCGCTCCGGCGGCATTATCCTCATGTCTCACCTGGGCAACTGGGAGGTGGCGGCCCATCTTCTGCATCGTGAACTTCCCGGGGTACGGCTTCTCCTATATATGGGCGTCAAAGACAAGGAGGCCATCGAAAAGATGCAGAAGCAGGGCCTGACCGATGCGGGCATACGGATCGTGGCCCTGGATCGAGACGGAGGGTCCCCGTTTGATCTTGTGGACGGAATCAAGGTCCTGAAGGAGGGCGGGTTTATTTCCATGACCGGAGACGTGCTCTGGCATCAGGCCCAGCGCAGCATCCGGGTGGCCTTCCTGGGGCATGAAGTTCACCTGCCCGAGACCCCCTATCGTCTGGCCCTCTTATCAGGCGCCCCCTTGTTTATTTTCTTTTCATACCGGATCCAAAAGGCCGGCTTTCATTTTGTCAGTTCCGAACCGATCCATCTGCGTGCGGATTCGCGAGAACAAAGAGAGGAGACGATTTGTTCGGCGGCACAGACCTATGCCGACGTACTGGAGCAGGCCGTGAGGGATCATCCCTTTGAATGGTATCACTTTGAGCCGTTTCTGGGCCCGCCCCGGCGCGACTTGCCTGGAAATCAGTTCTGATTCACAAATGAAATAAACGATCCACACGACCTTGTCCCACAATTCTACCCTTGAGGGGAGAGTAAAATGACGAATACGAAGGACGGAAGGCCGCAAAGCGTTGCCTTGGACCGGAGAAAGGAAGACCGGGTCTTGAGGGAACGGCTTCGCCGGTATAAGCAGGCCTTTTTGCTGGGCCAGGTGATCACCTCGGAAGTGGACAGGGATCGCCTGTTTGAGGTCATCATCCATCAAACCAATGAAGTCATGGAGTCCATGAGGAGCACCGTATTTTTGTACGATGACCAGACCGACCAGCTCTGGTCCCTTGTGGGTGTGGGGCTCAAAAAAAGGGAGATTCGCATCCCATCCGATTACGGGGTGGCCGGTTGGGTCTTTCAACACCGGGTTCCGGTGACCGTGAACGATGCATACAATGATCCGCGGTTTTATGCGGAGGTGGACAAAAAATCCGGATTCAGGACCCGAAATATCATGTGTGTTCCCCTGATCAATTGGGCCGGTGATTGTATCGGTGCACTTCAGTCCCTCAACAAGAATGTTGGTGTTTTTACCGATGATGACAGGGAATTGCTGGTCTTTATATCCAACTATGTGACCATTGCCTTGGAAAATATGCGATTCTTTGAAGCACTCAGGGACCTGAACAAGGCCAAGGAAAGGGCCATGAATCACCTGTCCCACGAGCTAAAGACACCGCTGGCGCTGATCGGGGCCATATTCGATCGTTTTGCCAGGGAACTTAAAGAGGGGGATGACTCAAAGAATGCACGGATGATCCACAGGGGCAGGCGCAATGTAAAGCGGCTGGCGGAGCTTCAGGAAAAGATTGATGACATTCTCAGCCTAAAGGCCTTTGAGGAAAGGGACAAGATCTGTCAACTCGTTGAGTCCGCGGCCGATTTTGTGGAGGAGCTCCGCGAGGAAGATGACGGGCGATATACCGAAGCCTTGGCCAGGATCCGGGAACGGATCAATTCCGTCTACCACGCCGAAGAGGCCCGTGCAGGGCAGACGCTTCTTCATGAATTGCTCCATGACCTGTCCGATGAAGCCGAATCCGCCATGCAGGGCCGAAACCTGGAAATCGTCAGAGATTTTGAAGAAGGCCCTACGGTGAGCACGGATGAGAAGATCCTGAGAAAGATTTTTGCCGGTCTGTTAAGAAATGCCATTGAAAACACCCCGGAGGATGGAAAAATTGAGGTAAGTCTCAAAGGGAGCGATCACGAGATCCGCATTGATGTCCGTGATTACGGGGTGGGAATCAGCCCGCAAAACCAAAGACTTGTTTTCCACGGGTTCTTCCATACCCAGGACACCATGCACTATTCATCCAAAAGACCGTACCGGTTCAATGCGGGGGGGGCCGGTTCGGATCTGTTGCGAACCAAGGTGTTTGCGGAACGCTTCGGGTTTTCGGTAGGGTTTGATAGCACACGCTGCCGATTTATACCCGATGACGCGGACCAGTGCCCGGGGAAGATCTCCAAGTGTCGATTCATAAAGACCAGAGCCGACTGTTTTTCTTCAGGGGGAACTACCTTTTCCGTAAGATTTCCCAGCAACCCTCAAATCCTTACCAAAAGCACCTCCTTACCATAGCCGTCAATATACTTACCGCTTCATAATAACCTATTGAAGTTATTATCTATTCTACATTATGCTATTCGTTTGACATCCATTCCCGGTTAAGGTATGTGTAATGGCCTTATGGGAAACCGGATGCTCCAATTCCCTCTCATTGTAAGTGGGGCCGATTCCACGATAAGGCGCAAGGACCGTACAGATGACGAGAGATGAGATACTGACACGAATTTTGTCCGTTTTTGAACAGGAATTTGAAATCAAGAATCCCGGTCTGGATGAAAACCTGACCGAGGCCTATGAGTTCGACAGCATAGACGCCCTGGAGCTCTTGGGTGAAATCGAAAAGATGTTGGGTTCGGAGCTCAGCCGCGAGGAGAAAAAGGAATCCATGGAAATCCGGACCATCAATCAGATCTGCGATTATGTGGAGCGCCTGGCGAGGAGCAGAGGCCTGTAGGCCGAGCAGACGTTGATAATGGAAAACCGCGTCGTCATAACCGCTGCTTCGGCCATCAGTCCCATCGGTCACCACAAAGACGAGATCATAGACAGCCTCATCAATGGAAAATCCGGGGTCAAGGCCCTGCGGCCGGACGACCTCTTGTCGGACTACGTGGAGTCCAAGGTGTTCGGTACGGTGAGCACGCCCATTGAATTTGATTTCGAGCGAAAATATCGAAAGACCATGGGGCCTGTGGCCTATTATGCCTGTCAAGTGGTCAAGGAGGTTTTGGAGGCCGCAGGACTGGATCCGGCGTTCATATCCTCGGGCCGGCTGGGAGTGGCCTTCGGATCCACCCACGGGAGCCCTACGGTCCAGAGGGGGATATACGAGAAGTTCTTCAGCCATTCCAGGTCCGATTTTTCCACTGTGGGGGCCGTGGACTACCTCAAGTCCATGGTCCATACCACTGCGGTGAATATCACCAAGATGTTCCGCATAAAGGGCCGGGTCATCTCCTCTTCCACCGCCTGTACCACCGGCAGCCAGTCCATCGGGTTTGGATATGAGGCGGTGAAGTACGGGCTTCAGGACGCCATGCTCTGCGGGGGGGCCGATGAATACGATACCACCACGGTGGCGGTATTTGACAATCTCCTGGCCTGCTCAACCGCGTTTAATGACACGCCCCATCGCACCCCCCGGCCCTTTGACAAACAGCGGGACGGACTGGTGGTGGGGGAAGGGGCGGGGTGTGTGTTGCTGGAGTCCTATGATTTTGCCCGAAAGCGCGGCGCCCCTATCCTGGGCGAGGTCATCGGCTTTTGGTGCAACAACAACGGGGGGGATCTGATCCTGCCCAACCGGGACGGCATCACCGATACCATAAGACTGGGGCTTAAAAATGCCGGTCTTGCACCGGAGGAGGTGGATTTTGTCAGCGCGCACGCCACGGCCACCAAAATGGGGGACATTGTGGAGGCCCAGGCCATCCATAACGTGTACGGGGACCACCCCTACGTCACCGGGCTCAAGGGCTATATGGGCCACACCATGGGATCGTGCGGGGCCATCGAGACCATCATGACCCTGTACATGATGGAGAAGGGGTTTATGGCCCCCACCCTCAACCTGACCGATGTGGACGATCGCTGCGCCATGATCCGGCATACCCAAAAACTCATAGAGAGGGACATCCATATCGCGGCGGTTCAGAATTTTGCCTTTGGCGGGGTCAATACCTGTCTGTTCATCAAGAAATTTGAATAGGATATGAGGTCGGGTTCTCAAAAACCATGGGTAGCCCCCCAGGCATTAGGGCTCACTCAAAAATAACTTCCCATTTTCCCATCTCAGCTTCGGGCCATCTTCGGCCGCCGCTCAATCGTGAAGTCCTCGAAATAGTTCACTATTTCTGTGGCTTCACTCAATCGCGACGACCAAATCTGACCCA
>JAIPDZ010000084.1 GCA_021737425.1 Deltaproteobacteria bacterium | reverse complement strand
ATAGGTCTCGGCCAACTCGATCATCGCCCGGTCAAAGTCGCTCAGAAAATGGTACTTGAGCGAAGGATCGTCCATGAGGTGCCACTGCCTGCGGGCATAGTGATATGACCAGTTATTTCCCTCCCTCGGAAAATCGACCCATTCGGGATGACCGAATTCATTGCCCATGAAATTGAGATAGCCTGAGTGGGCCGTGGCCAGGGTAATGAGCCGGATCATCTTGTGCAGGGCCACGCCCCGCTCCACCTTGAGATTCTCATCCCCGCACCGCATCCACTGGTATATATCCGAACCGATGAGCCGGAAAAGCAGGGACTGATCCCCTACCAGGGCCTGGTCATGACTTTCGGCATAGCTGATGGTCTCTTCATCGGCCCGTCGGTTGGTGAGTTCATGCCACAGATGGCCCATGTGCCAGGCCTCGTCCGGGGTTTCCTTGGTGAGGCGAATCCAGTAATCCGGGACCCCCATGGCAAAGCGGAAGTCGAAGCCGATACCCCCGTCTTCAAACGGTGCGGCCAGTCCCGGCATACCGCTCATATCCTCTGCCAGGGTCACGGCATCGGGACGGATACGGTGAATCAGCCGGTTGGCCAACCCCAGGTAACAGACCGCCTCTTCATCCACATCCGGGCCGAAATAATCCCCATACCCGGTGAAGGCCCGGCCCAGGCCGTGATGATCATACAGCATGCTGGTGATGCCGTCGAAACGAAACCCGTCCACCCGGTATTCATCTAACCAGAACCGGCAGTTGGAGAGGAGAAAGTGAAGCACTTCGTCTTTGCCGTAATCAAAACAGCGGCTGTCCCAGGCCTCGTGCCAGCCCCGGGGACCGGCGTGAAAGTACTGGTATACGGTGCCGTCAAACCGGCTGAGCCCCTCCACCTCGTTGGATACGGCATGGGAATGAACCAGGTCCATAACCACGGTGAGGCCTGCCTGGTGGGCCGTATCAATGAGCCCCTTGAGGTCCTCCGGGGTACCGAACCGGGAAGAGGCGGCAAAGAAACTGGATACGTGATACCCGAAGGAGCCGTAATAGGGATGCTCCTGCAGGGCCATGAGCTGGAGGGTATTGTATCCCGCCTTGACGATCCGGGGGATGATGTGCTGGGCAAACTCCCGGTACGATCCGATTTTTTCCGCTTCCTGGGCCATGCCCACGTGGGCCTCATAGATCAGGGGATGCCGGGGAGGCGTGGGCGGGGTCTCACATTCCCAGGCAAAGGGCCGGGGCGGCGCCCAGACCTGGGCATTAAAGATCAGGGTATCCGGGTCCTGGACCACCCGCCGGGTCCAGGCCGGGATCCGGTCCCCGCTCCCCCCGGGCCAGTGGATTTTGAACCGGTACAGGTCCCCATGGTGAAGTGCTTCCTCCGGAAGCCGGATCTCCCACACCCCCTGGTCATTGATCCGCTCCAGGGAGAAGGCGTCCGTCTCCTGCCACCCGGTCCTATCGCCGATCATATACAGGGCAGTGGCATTGGGGGCCCACTCCCGCAACATCCATTCCCCCTCCCGGAAGTGCAACCCGAAATACGCATGCCCGGAGGCGAACCGGGTCAGATCGCCTGCCTCTTGGGTGAGCCGTTGCTCCGTATCCTGAATCCGTTGGATGCGCCGTCGTACATCCTCTTCATAGGGCTTCAGATAGGGGTCCTTTTCCACCAGGGGCAGGGCCGTGCGGGACATGGGGTCAGGGTCGGTCATGGTTTGACATCTCTCCCAATGGGGGGCCTTAAAAGGCCGAACAGATCAGGGGCCGGTCCAGCATCTTCTCATAGAGATCCATGTAGTGGCGGGCCGTGGCGGCATGATTGAAAGTGGCCCGGCTCTCCCGCATGACCCGTTCGATCTGCGCGTGCCTGACCGGAGCGGGAAGCCGGTAAAAATTCATGGCCTGATCCATGGCCCAGGCCAGGCCGGTGGCCCCGTAGACATCGAACAAAAATCCATTTCCTCGATTTTTATCCGCCTCCATCATGGAGACGGTGTCATGGATTCCCCCCGTATCATTGGCCACCGGAAGAGATCCATAGATGGGGGCGATCATCTGGGGGAGGCCGCAGGGCTCGAAGCTGGAGGGCATAAGCATGAAATCAGACCCCCCATAGGCCAACCGGGCCAGCCCTTCATCAAAATTGCACACCGCCACCCGCTTTTGTAACTGATGGAAGCGGACAATGTCCAAAAAGTGCCGTTGAAATTCGCCGTTGGCCACAAACACGATCTGAAGGGTATCGTTCCAGTACTTGGATACCATGGCGTACAGGATGTCGGCCAGAATCTGACACCCTTTCTGCACCGGATCCAGGCGATGGGGCCAGAAGAAGATGGGGGCGTCCGGGTCCTGCAATAGTCCCAGGTTGCGCTGAAGACAGATCTTATTCTCCTGTTTTCCCGCCACATGATTTTCCGGGCCGTAGGTCTGGAGCAGGCTGGTGTCGGTCACCGGGTCAAAGGAGGGATCCGGGGCGTTCAGAATACCGGAAGCGCATCCGGAATAGTATTTGTTGGCCAGTTCCTGCTGCAGGGCCGGGGCCACAAAGGGGTGGCGGCCTTCCACGATCTCCCGCAGGAAAGTAGGACTCACCGTATTGACAAAATGGGCCGCAAACACCCCGCTCGCCAGAAAATCCACGGGATTGGATTCCCTGGCGTCCTCGTATTCCACGGGCACATATTCATAATACAGATGCTGCCAGAAATAGGCGGCATCAATGCCCCGGTCCTCGATCTGGGCCAGCGGCGCCTTGACCGTATGGATATTGTGGATGGTAAACAGGGCCGGCACACACATCTGACGGGCCATGCCGGGCAGGAGCCCGGTCATCCAATCGTTGCAGTGGATCAGGTCCGGTTTCACCCGGGGCACGACGTTGTTGATCACCTCCCGCTGGAAGGCCAGCCCGATCTTCAAGTTCTCCACACTGTAATTGGAATACACATTGTTCATGTAGAAAAAGGCCCGGTCCTCAGCGAGATGGATCCGGTCTTGGGGCATCTTTTCCCGAATGGCGTGAAGCTGGCTTCCCAGGACCGGGGCGGCCTTGGCCCTGAACATCTCCCGATAATCGGGTATGGCCACGTGCACATCCGCCCCCTGTTCGAACAGGGCGCTGATCAGGGCCGCGGATACATCGGCCAGGCCGCCCGCCTTGGCGCTCAGATAGTTGGCCACATTCCCCATCCCATTGGGCAGATAGGTGACCTCCGGGGTGACGATCAGGACACGGGGGTTCTGGGGTGGTGTTTCCATGGTGTTCACCTCTCTACGCCCAGGTCACCAGCTTCGGGGTAAACTGGATCCGGGCATCCCCCCGGGGCACGACCCGGGCCGTAAGCCCGTACCGCCCGGCCTCTTGACAAGTCATGGTACAGCCGTATCTGAATCTGCCGCTCCCCAGATCCTCTTCCACGCTCATGGACTGGGTGGCACTGGACTTCAACGCATCGACCCCCTTCAAAGTACCGTAATACAGCTCCACCTCCACTTCCTCGGGCACCAGTGCTCCCAAGGTCACCACCGTATGCAACTTGAAGGTATCTCCCACATGAAAAGGGCCGCGCTTTTCCCGAACGGGGGTTTCGATGCGGATATCTTCCCAGAGCGAAAGCAACCGCTGACGCTGGTCCGCCAGCTGCCGCGCTTCACCGGCCTTATCTTTCGTCAAATCATCCGCGTTCCTGGCGGCGGGAAGGTAGAACCGCCGCTCATATTCAGATGCCATGCGAAGACTGCAGAACTCCTTCATACCCATCTGGATGGAGGCCTTCATCATCTTTACCCATACGGAGGGGAGTTCTCCGCTTTTCCGGTCATAAAAACAGGGGATGATGTCGTTTTCGAGCACATTATAGAGGGCTTCGCTTTCCACGGCGTCCTGATATTCGGTGTCTGTATATTCCTCTCCGTGTCCTATGGCCCAGCCCCGCTCTTTAGAATAGGCCTCGCACCACCACCCGTCCAGGATACTGACATTCAACGTCCCGTTGACCGCCGCCTTCATGCCCGAGGTGCCGCAGGCCTCAAAGGGCCGCCGCGGGGTATTGAGCCACACATCCGAACCCTGGACCAGGAGTCTGGCCAGGCTCATGTCATAGTTTTCCAGAAAGACAAACCGGCGCCGCACGTCGGACTGGCGGGCGAACTCCACCAGCCGGCGGATCAGCTCCTTTCCTTCATTGTCCTGAGGATGGGCCTTGCCGGCAAAGATGAACTGAACCGGATACTTTTGGGAATTGATGATGGCCTTGAGGCGATCCATATCCTGCAGGATCAGATCGGCCCTTTTGTAGGGGGTGAACCTGCGGGCGAACCCAATGGTGAGCACATCCGGATCCAGGACCGACTCCGCCTCTCGAATGGTGGACTGGGGGGCATTTCGCTGGGCGTACTGTCTTTTCATCCAGCTCCTGCAGACCCTGACCAGCCGGGAGCGATTCAACTCATGGGACCGCCACAATTCTTCGTCAAAGATCTCATCGATCCGATCCATATTTTCCTGGCGCACAGAGCCCATATACCATTCAGGGCCCAGATAGCGCTCAAACAGATTGGCGAATTCCCGGGAAATAAACGAAGAGATGTGAATCCCGTTGGTCACATAGGAAATGGGGGTCTCTTCGTCCGGCCGATTGGGCCAGAGGTGAGACCACATCTTCCGGGCCACCTCTCCGTGCAGCCGGCTCACCCCGTTACAGTACTGGGCCATGTGCAACCCCAGGGCAAACATGGAAAAATCCCCATCAGGCCCATCCCCTTCCGCCTGTCCCCATGACAGCATTTCATCCACAGTCGCGCCCAGGGTCTTCTGGAAGGGCTGGAGATACGGTTTCACCATCTTGGCCGGAAATTCGTCATGGGCCGCAGCCACCGGCGTGTGGGTGGTGAACACGGTGGACCGGGGCACGATTTCCAGTGCGGTCTTTAAATCCACATGGTAGGTGCGCATGGTCAAGGCCAGCCGCTCGATGCCGGAGAAGGAAGAGTGCCCTTCATTCATGTGACACACCTTGGGGTACATCCCCAGGGCCACCAGGGCCCGCATGCCGCCGATACCCAGCAACACCTCCTGGGCCAGCCGTATCTTGGCCTCTCCCACATAGAGCTGAGCCGTGATCTTCCGGATTTCCGGGGGATTCTCTTCCACCTGGGTATCCAGCAGGTAAAGCCCGATGCGGCCCACCCGAATCTGCCACACATCGGCGAACATCTCTCCCTCCGGGCCTGTGACCGAGATGCGCAGGTCATTGCCCTCCCCGTCCTCAGCCCGATTCATGGGCAGGGTGTACAGGTCGGTCTCCGGGTACATCTCCTGCTGCCAGCCGTTTCGATCCAGAAGCTGCCGAAAATAGCCCTGCCGGTACAAAAGCCCCACCCCCACTAAGGGGAGATCCAAATTGGATGCCGCCTTCAGGTGATCCCCGGCCAGGACCCCCAGCCCTCCCGCAAATATGGGAATGCTTTCGTGAAGGCCGAACTCCATGGAAAAATAGGCGATGACCTGGTCAGGTCCGAACGGGCGGGATTCCGTTCCCACGGGAGAAACCATGTCGGCATGGAAATCCGCCTCCACCTGTTCCTGATGGCCCAGAAAGCTGTCATCCGCGGCCAGTTCTTCAAAGCGACTCTGAGGCACACGGGAGAGAAACACCACCGGATTGTGCTGGGAGGCGTCCCACAGCCTGGGGTCCACACGTCTGAAGAGCTCCTTGGCGTCTCGTTTCCACGACCACCACAGGTTCCTGGCCAAAACCTCCAGAAAACTCAGTTCAGCCGGGACATTGGGGAGAACCTGATATTTTTGGATCGAACTCATAATGGTTTTACCTCATCTCATCCTTGCACGCCGCCTCGTTCATTGCTCCGCCTTGAGACCCGTATCCCGCAATAGGCGGTAAGGGGCCAACGTTTTCTACAAAATTTCAATACTAAAACGGAACCCCTCCCCAGGTAAATACAAAAATCGTGATATTTTGGTTTCTGTAACAGTTTAGGCTTCTGAAACGGGGTTCGAGACCATGAGGGGGCCTTTTTCAAGGGTCGTTATTTCGACGGGCTAAGTGAATACGGGTCTCTGAAGTATGATTACAGCCCTTGAAGGCTCTTTGATAAAATAGATTCACACCCAAAATCAACCCTTTTGGGTCAGCTTCTCCCACACCCTCAACACCTCGCTGGCCCCCCAGGCCTGGGCGTCACACCCCCGTTGCTCATGGGGATAATTCCCGTCTACGATTTCAGGCACATGCCCTACGCACCCGTCATCCATCAACCTGGAGGTGCTGGATAGAAAGGACAGGGCGGTCTGCCTTCCCGGCTTGCCGTACACCCTGGCCCAGGCCTCGCAGAAGGAGGCAAAGGGCCAGGTCCAGGCAGTGCCATTGTGATAGGCGGGCTTTCGTTTCGTATCCTCGTCGCCGGCATAGGTCCCCCAATAGGGATGATGGGGGTCATTGAGGCGTCTCCCCTGGTGCCGGATCTCCAGGGGGTGCGCTACCGGTCGGTCGGCCAGGCTCCGAATGGCGCCCGGTACCAGCAATTCCTCGCAGGCGGTTAGGATCTTTCGGCACCGGATTGCATCGGTGACGGCCCCCAGAGTGACGGCAAAGAGCTGGTTGGGACGCAGGGCGTCATCGGCGCCGGATGCTTCAGGGGGGCTGCCGCTTGGGGCGTGGATGCAGTCGGTTAGGTAACCGGGGCCCTCCATCCAGAAAAGATCCATCAAGGCGGTGCGGACCTGTTGACCCAGGGTATGCCATCGGTCGGTTTCAACCGGGTCGATCCGGGTTAGAAAGGCCAATGCGGCAAACCACAGGGCCTGGATCTCCACCGGATATCCCTCTCTCGGGGTCCCTGCCGGATGCTGGGTATCCATCCAGGTAAAGTGGGCCGGACTGAACACCAGGCCTGAGCCCGGGTCCACCTTAATCCCGTTGGGGGTCCCCTCCACATAGGCTCGACCGATGGAAAGCAGGGTCTCCCGGATGGTCTTCGGGCCACACGACTCCTCCAAAAAGGCGCCATCCCCTGTGATGCGCACCCAATCATGGCAGCACACCACATACCACAGGGGGGCGTCGGAGGTGTCCCGGTTTCCGGCATCTTCCCCGTGGATCATGTTGGGGAGGGTCCCGTCTTGTTCGAATCGGCCGAACTGTTTCAATACCGCCTTGGCCTCATCCAGCCGGCCGGCTGCAATCAATCCCCGTACCACGATCAAGGCGTCTCGCCCCCAGTCCAAAAACCACGGGTAGCCGGCAATAACGGACTTGAGCGGGCCCCGCCTGACCACAAAATCCCGGAGCGCCCTTTGAAGGGCCCGGGAAATCCCCCGGGTTGAGAATTTTTCCGGATGAGGGTCTTCTACGGCCTTTGGCAGGCCGGATGGAGACAGGACGGCCTTTACAGGGGCGTTTATCCGGGCCACGAGTTCCAGGGTCTCGCCGCCTTGCAGGGAGGCGAAGAAATACCCCGGGCTGAAGAGGTCCGAATCAGGATCCATTCCCCGTTCGGCATCATTATCCCGGTATATCATGTAGGCCCATTCCGGCTCCCATACGAATGTGCCCGGGGAAAGCTGAATGGAAAGCCGGCGATTCTCATCCGGGGAGAAGGTCAGGTGACCGCCGTCAAAGGCCACCTGTTCGGGGTAGTCCTGCTCCGGCCCGGTATAGGCCTTGGTAATGTCATGGAAGCTTCGATCCTCCAGGTCCGGCCGCAGGATCAGCCGCACCCGGGCCGAATCCGCCAGGCCGCGGTCTGAACCGGCCCCGGGAGGTCGGTAAAAGAGGAGTCTCACCGCGTTTTCATTCCCGATCATCTCCAGGCCCAGGGTCAGCCACACGTGTTCGCCCTGGCCGGTGGGGACCTGAAACCGCCAGACCCCCTCACCGTTTTGCATCAGAGAAAAGGAGTGCAGGCAGGCCGCGCCGAGTGCCTGGGAATACCCCTCATACACCAGCCAGGCCCGGCACCGGGTGAACATGATCCAGCGGTCCCGGGGGATGTCGGGATCCAGGTTGCCTGCCAAAAGGGCGTCATACCGGCTGTGAAGCTCGCCCCACCGCGCAGGGGCCCGCAACATCCCCCCCCGGCCATTGGTCCCCAACATAAGTAGCGGCCGCCCATGGATCTGACGGCGTCCAAAATATTGCCTGCACCGGACCGTATGCCAGGGGGCGAGAAAAAGGAGCGGGGCCTCCGCATGACGGCATCCCCCTGGATCATAGACCGAGAGCTTCAGCATACAGGAGAAATGGTCCTCCCTTACCGGTAATGGAGAAAAGAGCGCAAAAAAAGTCCCATCCGTTCCGGGGAGCGCCTCTTCCCGGGCCAGGACCCGGTCCTGGTTGAGGACCCTGGCCTCAAAGGGCACATCCCCATGGATCAGGAGAAAATGGCCGGGAGGCACCATGACCTCCCGATACAGATCCCGGGGCCATTCCCACCGGGTCACCCGCGGCTCGCTCCCCCGGGGATTGAGCCGTCCACACAGGGCCACCGGATCCTCCTGAAGGGCCTTGACCGCCTCATCCGGATCAAAATCCCCCAATTCCCCCTTTCCCTGGTAAACGCCGTATATGTCCAGCACCTTGGCCCGCATCTGCTGGGCCACAATCCGGGCCGGAACCCCCGCGTCGGGACCGGCCTGCTCCGCGATCAAGGCCAGATCTTCTCTCACCGGACTCAGGCAAAGGACCTCTCCCGGCCCCAGGGTCGCCGAGGCCGTACGCCCTTTTGTGTGCACCTCCACGGTCTTCCCGGTCAACAGATCCACCGGCCCGTCCCCGGCAAAATGGGTCTCGGTTGTCTCCCATGTGAGAAGGGTCTCCTTCTCAATATCCAGGTTAATCAGGATCAAAACCCATTTCTTGCTGGGCCGGTGGCCACGCCATACGGCCATATGGTTGCCCTCCCCCTGGTGCACCATCTTGAGATCCACCGGATCATAAAATGCGGGGTGGGCCCTGAGCAGTCGGCTGATGCGGTGAATAAGCGCCACCTGGTTCACCTCTGCCCCCCAGTTGAGGGAGTTGGCCTCATGTACCTGTATTTTTTCGGTGGCGAACCATTCCACTCCATTGGCGAAACCGAAGGCGCCCTGTGGGGAAAGCAGTGCACACAGCAGGGTGCGCATGCGGGCATAGGGAATGGAGACGGATGCCAGACGGTCGTTGTCGTGGGTCTCGGCAAAGTGCACCATGAGCCCCATCCGGCCGGACGCCTCAAGGGCCTCGGGCAGATATCTCTGGATCTGGGCCCGGTCATACTGCTGAAACAACTCGGAATAGGCCCAGTCAAAGTTTCCCCGGTTCAACAGGTCCTGGGTGACCACGCGCTTTCCGCCCAGCCCTTCCAGAAAGAACACCGTATCCGGGAACTGGTCCCGAACCACTGCGATAATGTATCGCCATGCGGACACCGGGATCATGTAAGCCGCATCACATCTGAACCCGTCCACCCCCCGTCGGCACCAGGTCAGGAAGACCCCCGCCATATACTGCCACAGGTCCGTATGGGTGTAATCGAGGCGGGTGAGATCCTCCCACTGAACGCCCCAGGCCCCGGGAACCTGGATTTCCCCTCCCTGATCCCGTGCCAGCCACTCCGGATGGGCCGCGTGCAGGCTGGCGGCCCATCCCGTATGGTTGACGGCAATGTCCATCAAAAGCCTCATGCTCCGGGTGTGCACGGCATCCATCAGTTCCATAAACTGGTCCAGAGGGGTGGCCCGGGGATCGAATTGGGCCAGGCCCGGGTCCACCTCGGTGAAACTCAATGCCGCATACGGACTCCCGAACCGTCCCATTCGGCCGTAGGTGGTGGGGGTGGGATGGATGGGCAGCAGTTGAATGACCCGGCATCCCAGCTCCCCCGCAATGAAATCCAGTTCCCGGATGAGGTCCCGAAATGTCCCGGAAGGCGGGATCACGTGGTATCCGGTCCGATCCAGGTCATGGATCTGTTCCGACCGGACCGTGTCCTGAAGCCGGCCCTTTTTGTTGGGACCGAACTGACGGACAAAGGCATTATAGATCATATTGGCACAGCAGGTCTGGGCCGGCGACACATTGATTTCCACATTGGGCCCCTCAGGCCACAGGGGTTCCGTCGCCCCTTGGGGAAGAAAGAAGCACTTGGCCTCAAAATGGCCCACTTCCGTGAGGGCCAGCCTTCCTTCAAAACACCGCTCATCCACAGGCCTCAGTGGAATATCGAACCAGTCCCTCCCCAGGGGCGGTTCGCTGTTTTCCACCTCCCGGATGACTTCCTGTCGCGTGATCCGGGCCCGGCCGATGTTGGTACGGATCCAGGCATTCCCGCCGGCCCAAGACCGGCCCTCGGACCGCCGTGCAGGGTCCAGGGTCAAGGAGAAGTGAATGATATCTCCCCGGTGCAGCAGGATCCGGGTTCCGGGAATGGGGGTCTGATAAAGGGGCATGGGCTCACTGAGTACGGTCATAAAACGCGTCTTATTCGGAGTATAATCACTGGTCTCATACGGTATTCTATCCGGCCCCGGGGGAATGCGCAAGACATTCAGAGGCTTCATGGATGGTCCCCCCCCCAACCCGAGCTTTCCCTTGACAGGTTTTGGGGAATCGCTATACAGTTTCATGCAAAATGTATCTTTTTGTCACCTGAGGCTCCAGAAGTTTTCCGATTGTTTCCGGCATCGTTTGAGACACTGAACCCCAAGCACGAAGGAGGTACCATGACATCATTACCGTATAACATACGGCCCAACCTTGTGGGCGACTACCCCCGGATTGATTCCACTGCGCTGATCGACCCTTCGGCCCAGATCATCGGCCATGTTGAAATTGCCAGGGACGTGTTCGTGGGACCTCTCGCCGTTATCCGGGCCGATCAACGGGGTCCGGACGGCAAGGTGGCGCCCATTCGGATCGATGAGGAGGTCAATATTCAGGACGGCGTCATCATCCACACCGATCCCGGGGCTTCGGTGACCATCGGGCCCAAGACCTCCGTGGCCCACGGCGTCACCATCCATGGGCCCTGCACCATCGGACGGGAGTGTTTTCTGGCCCTGCGGTCCGCCCTGTACAAGGTCACCCTGGAAGATCATATCTGGCTGGGCATGGGCGCCATCGCCAAGTTGGTGACGCTTCCCAGCTTCACCCGGGTTCCCGCTGGAAGCATTATCCGGGAGCGGCCGGAGGTCCTGGGACTTCGCCTGATAACGGACGAGGAAAGGGAATATATGGAGGATGTATGGGCCGCCAATTCCCGTTTACGCAGGGACTACCTGGAGCTGCGAAACAAGGCAGAGTCCATCCGGTCCATTGCCGAGGAAAAGGCGGGCAGAAAGAATTCGGCCTGAGAACGGTCGGGGTCCTTGGGGAGCATGCCGCCCCGGACACTATCCACAACCTCCTCAATTTCTGCGCGGCCCTCAAGAAACACCCGGTGGTGCGCAATGACGATCCCGGCTTTGGGGTCAATGCCATGCTCTTTCCCTGCATCCCCCAGGCCTTTGATCTTCTGGAATCGGGAACGGATGCCGTAAACAGAAGTCCGGTGATCGACAGTAAGCCCTATGTCAAGGAATGGTACCCCCAAACCGGAACCACCATTCCCCCATGGATGCAGCAGATTCTGGATGAAGCAGGAGAGGGAAAGGAGTCTTGATATGACGCAAAACGTGGTAATCGTGGGCGCGGTGGCCCTGGGGCCCAAGGCCGCGTGCCGATTTAAGAGATTAATGCCCGAGGCAAAGGTCACCATGATTGATGAGACCGACCTGATTTCCTACGGGGGATGCGGGATCCCCTATTTTGTTTCCGGGGATGTGAGTGATCCCGGGCAACTCCAGTCCACCAGCTTTCACATGCTCCGGGATGAGACGTTTTTCAAGAATGCAAAAGACATCGACGTCCTGACCCGGGTCCGGGCCGTTTCTATAGATCGGGATCAAAAAGAGGTGCACATTGAACATGTGGAAACCGGGGAAAAGGAGCGTCTTTCCTATGACCGGCTGGTATTGGCCACCGGCAGCAGCCCCAAGCGACTCCCCATACCCGGAAGCGAGATGGAGGGGGTCTTTACGGTATCGGACCTGAGCGGGGCCGTGGCCATCAAGGACCAGGTGGCTGCAGGCGCGGTGGACAAGGCCGTTATCATCGGCGGGGGCGCCATCGGGCTGGAAATGGCCGAGGCCCTGGCCGATCTGTGGGGCATTGAGACCAGCGTGGTGGAGATAGCGGATCAGATACTGCCCGGGATCGTCAGCCCGGTGGTGGCCCGCATGGGCCGGCAGAAGATGGCGGAAAACGACATATCCGTTTATGTCCGGGAACAGGTGCTGAGGCTGGAGGGAGACGGCCGGGTACAGCGCGTGGTGACCGATAAGCGGACGCTGGACGCGGACCTGGTGATCATGGCGGTAGGGGTTTCCCCCAACGCAGACCTGGCCAGGGATGCAGGACTGGAGATTTCTCCCTCCGGCGCCATCGTGGTGAACGAAAGAATGGAGACCTCTGATCCCCATATCTATGCGGGCGGGGACTGCATCCAGATTCAGGACCTCATTACCGAAACGCCCGCTTACTTCCCCTCAGGGTCTCTGGCCAACCGGCAGGGACGGGTCATCGGCACCAACCTTGCCGGCGGAAACGCAACATTTGAAGGGGCTGTGGGCACCTTTGTCATCAAGCTCTTCGACCTGGCCATAGCGAGTGCCGGGCTGAGCCTGGAGCGGGCCAGATCCAACGGCTACGATGCATTGAGCGTGTTCGTGGCCCAGTTTGACCGGGCCCACTTCTATCCGGAGAAGGACCTCACCTACCTGGAACTGGTGGTGGAACAGGGAACCGCAAGGGTCCTGGGAATCCAGGGACTGGGGGGACTGGAGGGAGGCATGTTTGCCCGGGTCAGCGCGGTGGCGGCCCTCCTCAAATACCAGCCTACCACCGCTGACGTCAGCAACCTGGAACTCCCCTATGCGCCCCCGTTCTCTTCGGCCATGGATGTGGTCAACGCCCTCGGGAATGCGGCTGAAAACACCTTAGCAGGCAAAAACCGGGTAATCGACGCGGATCAGTTTGCACAATGGTGGACAGAGCGCAAGCAGGGCAACACCCTGTTTCTGGACTGTCGCGGCTGGGGCAATGCAGAGGATTTTGTCAAGAAATACCCCGAAGAGTGGAAAAGCATCCCCCAGGATGAACTGACCGCGCGCATGGACGAGGTCCCCAGGGATAAAAACCTGGTCCTGATCTGCAACACGGGCGTCCGTTCCTATGAGGCCCAGATCACCCTGGATCAAATGGCGATTCCCCATACCTACAATCTCCAGGGAGGCGTGGCCGCCCTAAAAAAGTGGGGCCTGGATCTTTTGGCTTCGGAAGGGGACGCCGGGTAGCACGGGAGGACACCCATGAGAGCACTCAAATGGACGGGCATCGTCCTGGGCGCACTGATCGCCCTGGGGATTGCGGCCCTGCTGATCATCCCCCTGTTCATGGATGCTGAAGAATACACGCCTCAGATCGAAAAGATGGTGACCGAGTCCACCGGCTGTCCCTTTCGAATGGGCGGAGACCTGAACCTCTCTTTGTTTCCCCGGACCACAATCGCCCTCTCAGACCTGCACCTGGGGAGCTCTCCCGGGTTTGGGGAAGAGGACTTTGTGAGCGTAAAATCCTTTGAAATGAATGCCGAACTTCTGCCGCTGTTATCCGGTGAAGTGGTGATCAAGCGGGTTATCCTGGACAGCCCCCGCATGGTGGTGACCAGGGGTAAGGACGGCAAGTGGAACTGGGGATGCCTGGATAAGGGTCCCGAGCGCCCGGAGAAAGAGGCTGAGCCCCCTGAGGAGACAGGGCCCGCCTCACTGCCGATCCAGTCTCTCGCCGTGGACGAGTTTTTGATCCGAGACGGGGTGGTCCTCTTCATGGACAAGACCTCGGGGATGAAAAAGGAGATCCGGGATTTTCGTCTTACGCTCGAAGACGTATCCTTAGACAAACCCATCCGGGTGGGGCTCTCCGCCCTCCTGGACGGTCGCCCGGTCTCTATGACCGGAACGGTGGGTCCTGTGGGCCAGGAACCGGGAAAAGGCTCCATGGATATCGATCTCCACGTGGCCGCCCTGGAGGAGATGGATATCAAGGTCAAGGGATCCATCCGGGACGCGGCCTTCGATCCTTACGTTGATCTGGATCTCAGGGTCCCTCCATTCTCTCCCAGGAAGGTGATGGCCGCTCTGGGGCGGTCCCTCCCCATGACCCCTGCCGATCCCAAGGCCTTGGACTCAGTGGCACTGGGAATGAAGATCCAGGGAACTCCCCAGACCCTGTCCATAACCGACGGCGTCATGGAGGTGGATAATTCCAAAATCCTATTTGCTGCAACGGCCACCTCGTTTGAAAAGCCCAATCTCTCTTTTGACCTTCATGTGGACGCCATCAATCTGGATCGATATCTCCCGCCTGAAAGGGAAAAGCGGCCCGAGCCCGAGGAAAAGAAGACAGGGGCGCCCAAGAGTCCCGGGACCGATGCGGAACCGCTCCGCCGCATGATCCTGGATGGACAGATTTCCATAGGGAATCTACAGGTCAAAAAGGCTAAGGTAAAAGACCTGGACATGCATATCACCGCCCGCAACGGGCGCTTTCAACTGGATCCCTTGTCCCTCAATATGTACGACGGTTCTATAACCGGAAGTGCGGCCTGTGATCTGAGCCAGGACCTGCCCAGGCATACCGCCGAGCTTACGATAAAAGGGGTTCACATAAATCCCCTGCTCCAGGACCTGTTCCAAAAGGATTTTCTAAAGGGGGTTTTTATGGCGGAATGGAGACTCGCCCTTGAGGGTAAGGATACCCCGACCCTCAAGAAAACCCTTAACGGACAGGGCGAACTCATCTTCACCCACGGTACCCTCAAGGGCGTCAGTCTGACGGATATGGCCCGGAATGTGAAGCGTGCCTTTGGTGCCGCAGACAAAGGCTCGGAACAGGCCCATACCGATTTCAGCGAGGTCCGGGTCCCCTTTACCGCTGCCGATGGCGTCATCCACACCCCCAAAGCCGTCATGGTAACGCCTGTGATGCACCTGAGGGCCCAGGGACAGGCTGATCTGGTTCAGGAGACCCTGGACTTCCGGGTGGTGCCCAAGGGCGCGGCCATCCTGAAAGGCCGGGGGGATAGCCAGGACCGTTCAGGCATCACGGTGCCCATCCTGGTGAGCGGCACCTTTTCGTCCCCCAAGTTCAGACCGGATCTGGAGGCGATCGCCAGGCAGCAGTTGAAGAAAAGGCTGAAGGGCGACGCTTCCTCTGCGGATGTGATCATGGATCTCCTCAAAAAGCTGCAATCAGGTGATTGACGCCGTTTTCGGGCGCCAGCCGCCTTCAGTGCCTCCTTTGGTGCTGCCAGGGTCTGGTTTAAATCACTTTTCTTTGGATAGTGCCGTTGGGATACGGCCTTATGGGAAAGGGTGCCGGTTGGGGGGGAGCGCATGAATACCCATGACTCATTTAAGAACCTCTGCCTGATCCATGTAATGGAAGGGTTGAGCTCCGGCCTGTCCGCTTATTCGGGTCCAAGCCGGGCCGCCCTCATTTATGCGGAAACCCCGTCTGATCCCGTAAGGGTCTATGATCCGCAGGATCTTCTTCGGGGCCATGAACCCAGGCTCAGGGAGCTCTACCTGGACGGGGATGAATGGCGGCGCCAGGGAGTGGACATGACCACCATCAACACCCCCGGAGAAATGTATCCGGAGAAAAACCTGGGGCTCACCGGACTGATTTCATACGGTGGACGATCCCGGAACATCTTCTATCAAATGTGGTTTACGGAACATCATCCGGATGCCTGCTGCGTGGGGCCCACCGAACGGTGGCTTGAACACACCGCATCGCTTTTGGCCAACGATTTCGCCTCCCAAAACGTCCTGTATGCGGGCTCTTCAGGCTATGTACTCAGGGAGTATGCCACCCACGCGGTCCGGGATTATGTGCTGGACGAGCTCACCCTCATGCTGGGATGGGACACCCCGGTGCTGGTGCTTCCCATTTTGGATACCATCCTTGCCGTGTCCAAAATCCCTGAAGAAGGACACCGTCCCGTGGG
>JAIPDZ010000083.1 GCA_021737425.1 Deltaproteobacteria bacterium | reverse complement strand
AAACTTTTATGCAAAAAGCGAAGATGTTTTGTTGAGGTTAACGCCTTTGAATCATTAGCGATAAAGGTGTCAGGTGTCAGGTTTCGGGTGTCAGGGTTTATTGTTTGCTGAAACCTGAAACCTGAACACTGGCCACTGATTTTCAGCGCGGGAAATAACCAATGAGGACGGGTTCATGAAAAGTGTATTGAAGGGACTCATATTTTTCTTTTTCATGGGAGTGGCGTCAACCGCTGCCGTGGCCGATGAAAACACGCTGCCTTCTTTCCATGAGGGGATAGACCGACTGGCAGCGGGTCTCACCCAAGCGGTGGCCGCCCGGTATTTTGACGCAGACAAGCGGCCCCGGATCAAGGTGGCCGTGTTTGATTTTACAGATTCCCGCCAGGATATCACGGTGGGATCCCGGTATATCTCGGATCGGCTCAAGCTGGCCTTTGCCACCGGTCCCCAGTTCGAACTGCTGGATGTGAGCGGGTTGGAGGAGGGAGGGACGCTGATCACCGCGGAAACCTTCGGTGACAACCATGTGCTCCGAGAGCGGATCACGGGCGAACTGAAGGCCCATGTGTACGTGTTCGGACATATCCGGGTCCCCGATCCATCCAGGGTGACCTGTACGGTGGCCCTCTGGGGCACAAAGCCCCCGTTTGAAAATTACAGGTCCCTGGTCCGCCTTGACCCGGAAGCGCTTGCACCCGGAATCGGGACCCCCCGGGACTGGGCGCTCCATCTCACGCCGTCGGGCGTGACGTTTTTCAAACATATCCGGATTGCCGGGATGGAAGAAGGGGGCAGAGAGGCTCAGCGGGAGGATCTGGCTGAGGTCATTTTTCTGACCCAACCCATGTGTGATGATTTGAACCTTTCCTGGCAGGTGAGGGCCGACGGCATGATATACGATATGAGAAAAAAGCGGGATGCCGGCGCGCTCAGAAACCGTACGGGCGAAATTATGCAGAGCCGGGTGAAGGCCCGAGCCGCTTTGAAGGAACTGAGCTACATTATCAAAAACTTCAGCCTGGTCATTCGGGAAAGCGGGGGAGAGGCGTATCGGTTGGAGCCGTATGTCGTCCCCAAGGGGAGTCCGTACTACTTTATCCCGTATCTTCAGGGAGAGATCGGTCTCCGCTTCGTTTACCTGTGGAATCAGACCGGCAAAAGCAAAAAGCCCTCCAGCCGGGAGACGGGCAAGGGGTGGAGCCTGTTTATGGCCGAAGCGGACTGGCCCAATATCATGCCCGTGGGCATCCATACGGCCACCGCCACCCTGGAACCTGTGGCTGAAACCGATTACGGGACCAAGCGGCCCAGGTCGGAATATGTCAGCCGGTTTAAATTCAGGGTCAAGCCGGGGCGTAATATTTATGTGGTCAATTATGTCTATCGAAGGGATCGGCCGGAGATCTTCGTCCGGCGCTTAGACATCCAAGGAAGCCGGGATAAGCCCATACGGGCGGTGAAGCGCATCACCGAGGTGTACGAGGTGTACGGGGCGGGGCCCGAGGATCAGGGGTCAGAGGACAGACGACAGATATCGGAGGACAGACGTCAGTAATCCGCCGCCTCCGGTTTTGGGGCTTGATCGAAAAGAGGAAACCATGAAGTTTCATGCGAGACGGAAAGACCGTATGCTCGAATTTTGTATTTAGCTGGAGTCGTGCAGGTGCTATAAGGAGGTCGGACATATGAAACCAAATACTGGCAGGTACGGGGGAAACAATGTGGGCTTTATTGTTGCGGCCGCCTTGCTGTGCCTTATATGCGGGTGTTCCAGTACACCGGAGACCCCTGAGGCGGAAGTAAAGCCCTCTGGGCCCGCCGTTATCCAATCGGTGGGATATACCTCCACGCCCGGGGAGGCTGCCGTGACCATCCAGACCTCTCGAAAAACGGAACACAAAAAGCCCTTCAGCCTGCTTCATCCCCCCCGCATCTACTTGGATGTCAAAGGGACGCCCGGCAAAGACCTCTCCCCGGTCATGACCTCCGATAAGGGGCTTATCCGGGAGATCCGGGTGGAAAAGCGCCTCAGGGGGTATACCGGAATCATCGTGTACCTGCGGCATGCCGATTATTCCTCCAGGCTCATGACCGAAGGGCCGGACATGACCCTGGTGGTGACGGCTGCCCCCCCGGAGGCCGAACCACAGGCGGCCGCCCAACCGCCTGCCCCTGAAGTCTCTCCGCCGGCGCTGCCCAGGGTGACGGACGTGAAAGTGACCCAGCGCCGGGGAAACCGGACCCGGCTGACCATCCATACCGAGGAGCCGGTGGATTATGACGTGAAGCTGGACCGCCGGACCCTCATCATCGAGCTTGCGAACGGGACTATCTCTCCGGATCTTCTGCAACAACTGGAATCGGAATATGCCCGGGGCGCGGTCTCCCGGATCAATGCCTTTTATGCGCCAAAGGACCGGAGCATCACCCTGCGGGTGGCCCTGCGGGAATTGCTCCCGTACCACCTGACCCAGGATGGGGGGGTTCTGCATGTGGATTTTGACCCGCTTCAGCATCCCCCCCAGCCCGAGACCCCGGCGCCGGCCCCATCAACGGCCCAGGCCCCGACCCCTGAATTGAGACCGGCCGCTCCGGTGGCCGAACCCGGGCCCGCGCCCCAAAGACCGGTTGCGACAGGTCCGGATCAAGGCCGGTCCAAGGGGCCTGCCGAGTCCACCCAATCCCGGGCCGGGCTGTTTGAGGCCACGGCCAAACACTATGCCGGGCAAAGGATGAGCTTTGACTTTGTGGATACGGACATACGCAACATCCTCAAGCTCATCGCCGAGGTGGCCGATATCAACATTGTATGGGGGAGCGACGTGGAGGGGAAGATCTCCATGCGGTTGGACAATGTCCCCTGGGACCAGGCCCTGGAGATGATCCTGCGACCCAACGGTCTCAGTTACCAGATCGAGGACGATGTCCTGTGGGTGGTCCCGAGAGAGCGACTGCGGGACATGGAGATCAAGGAACGGAAGCGAAAAGGCGCTTTATTGGCCCAAAAACGGCTTCAGGGAGTCTTTGAGGCCAAGATTATCGAGTTTATCACCATCAAGCACAGAAAAGCGGAGAATATCTTCCAGATGCTGGTGGGGGATCCCAATGCAGACCCTCCCATCCATCCGGCCCTGGATATCGAAGTGGCGGAATCCGAGGAACAGGAAGAAGGGGAGGAAGAAAAGGGGCGCAAAACCAAATTAAAGACCGTGGATCTGCTCCTCTCCTATGACTCGGGCACCAATACCATCATTGCCAACGGGGTCCGGGCCAAGGTGGACAAGGTCAAGGAGTTGATCGCCAAGCTGGATACCCCGGAAAAGCAGGTGATGATCGAGGCCCGGATCGTGGAAGCCACCACCGATTTTGCCCGGGACCTGGGGATTCAGTGGCAGAATCTGGATACCGGTGAACCCGGCATTCGGCGCGAATGGTATAACAGAGGGTCCAATTTCGATGGGAGCGGATCATTTTCCACCAACGCCCCCAGTAACTGGGCCGCCAATATCGGCCTGGCCTTCGGATGGCTCACGGAAGGGGGCCTGGGGTCTCTGGCCTTGGATGCCTCCCTGGCCCTGGGCGAATCCGATGGAAAGGCCCATATCGTGTCGGCCCCCAAGGTCCTGACGGTGAACGGAGGCGAGGCCTACATTGCCCGGGGAGTGGTGGATTATTTTGCGGTGGCCACCGAGGATAGAATCGGTTATGAAAAGCTGGAAGCGCTCCTGTCCTTGTCCGTTAAACCCACGGTGAGTGCCGACGACTCCCATGTGAACATGTTGGTGGAAGTCAAGGATGAAAAACCTCGTCCGGGTGAAGTGCGAAGGTTTGACACCGGGGAAGGAGATGAAGAAATTTTTGAATCCCCGCCGGGAAAGAGTACCAAAGAGATTCGGAGTACCCTGATCGTGGGAACCGGGGAAACCGTAGTGATCGGCGGGATCTTCCAGAAGAGTGAGCAGACCACGGACAGGGGAGTCCCCTGGCTCAAAGACATCCCCTTTCTGGGATGGCTTTTCAAGGCCGAGAGAAGTGAAGAGGACCGGACTGAGCTGCTGATATTCCTGACCCCTTCCGTGGTGAACCCCGTAGATCAAAGGAAGAGCTGAGCGGATGCTTCGATCCATGCTGCGAAAACACAGAACCGGTTATAGACATTTCCTCTTCTTTTTCCTCCTTTTGCTCCTGAGTACATGTGCGGGAGACGAGGCGGCCAAGAAGAAGCGGGTCCAGGCCCTTCAGGACCTGGGCGATTCCCTGGCCAGCCAGGGGGAGTTGCGGCGGGGATTATCCAAGCTCCTGCAAGCAGCCAAACTGGACCCGGACAATCCGGAGATCAACCATCAGATCGCGGTGATTTTGAGGAATCTGGGCGATTATCCCCTTTCTCTCCAATATTTCCAGCGCGCTCTAAAACTCCGGCCCCGGTTTCCGGAGGCCCAGAACAACCTGGGCACCCTGTACCTGGTGATGCAAAAGTGGGACAAGGCCATTGCCTGCTTTCGGAAGGCTGCAGAGGATCTGGAGTACCGGACCCCCCAGTATGCCTACAATAACCTGGGCATCGCTTATTTCAACCAGAGGGAGTATGATAAGGCCGTCGAGAGCTACCAGAAGGCCCTGAAATCGGCCCCGAGATACCGGCTGTGCTACATCAACCTGGCCTGGGCTCATGAGGCCAGGGGAGACCTCCGGTCAGCGGCGGACACCTACAAAAAACTGCTGGCCTACTACCCCGGAGACGCAGCCGCCCATTTTGCCCTGGCCAAGCTTTTATTGAAACAGGGGCAAAAGGAAGCGGCAATAGAGGAACTGAAGCTGACCGTCAAATACGGGGATAAGAGCAGCGAGGCCCAAAAGGCCCGGGTCCTGCTGGGGGGATTGGAGTAGGAGATGGTTTCCCGCAGAGGCGCAGAGGCGCTGAGAAAAGATAAAAAAATTGGAAAAAACCCTGCGTCTCCGCGCCTTGCGGGGGAGAAGATGGGTTGTAGGAATGACCGAAAATGAGATAGGGACTGTTATTATTGAATCCGCTATTGCCGTGCATCGGGAGCTGGGCCCGGGATTACTTGAAACGGTATACGAAGTGGTGCTAACGAGGGAACTGCAAGATCACGGACTGGGGGTGGAACGTCAGGTGCCTGTCCCGATCGAGTACAAAGGCATCAGATTTGAAGAAGGTTTTCGAGCGGATATGGTCGTGGAAGGCAAGGTCATCGTTGAACTGAAATCGGTTGAGAAAGTTGCAGGGGCACATAAAAAGCAGGTCCAGACGTATCTGCGGTTGACGGGTCTGAAACTGGGATACTTGCTCAATTTCGGTGACGCCACCATGAAGGCGGGAATCACTCGCTGTGTGAACAGGCTTGAAGAGGGGTAACCTCAGCGTCTCCGCGCCCCTGCGGGAGAACATAAAACAGTACAAAAACCCACATAGGGAGAAAGCATAATGCATAAAAAGGGATTTATCGGTGTCCGGTCCGTGGTTCTAAGTGTAATGGCAACCTGCCTGCTGTCGCTAATGGTGGCCTGCGGCGGCGGGGGTGACGGCGGGGGCCCCGGGGCCAGCGCTTCCATTACCCTGGCGGCCGATCCCACCACCATATCCGCGGATGGGACCAGTTCATCCATCATCACAGCCACGGTGAAAGATAGTTCCGGAAATCCCGTTCCTCACTTTACCGATGTGACCTTCACCACTACCCTGGGCCATTTCACAAACGGTGGCACCACCATCACCAAGGAGACCCAGCCCCCCTTAGATAATGAGGGAAAAGTGGATCTGGATGCCGATCCCACGGGCATCGTAGAGGTGTCTCTGCTTGCAGGTGTAACCCCGGGCACGGCCAAAGTGACCGCCAGTTCCTACGGGGTGACCCAATCCGTTTCCATTATCCTGACCCATGCAGGGAATACGGGCGTGCCCGTGGCTGAAGAGTTCAGCCTGGCCGCTGCCTACGTCAATATTTCCGGGTGGTGGGTGGCCGGTCTGGAGGATGCCGTCACCGCCAGTGTGGGGGATATTTACGGCAACGCAGTCCAGGACGACACCATCATCAGATTTAAGACCTACAACACGGGGGGCTATTTCGGGCAGGATCAGGTGCCCACCCAGAGTGGAAAGGCCACCAGCAATCTCTACTCGTCTGCCAGCCCGGCCCCATCCGAGGGGTTTCTCATGCTCACGGGCGAGACCACCGGCGATGCCACCACCCGGGTCACCGCCATTACCGCGGTCCCCTATCCGGATCATCACATCATGTATGCGGGCACCAACGGCGGGGGCGTGTATAAATCCACGGACTCCGGCACCACATGGACCACCGTGAGCCGCTCCAGCGAAAACCCCAAAAGGGGCCAGAATCTGATCCATCCCTATGTCAAAGGCCACAGCGGGATTGCCGTAGATCCGGATAACCACAACGCGGTCTACGTGGGGACCGGGTACCTCGGCGAGGGCAATCTGTACCGGTCCCTGGACGGCGGCATGAACTGGAACAGCAACAACACCGAGGAGTGGAACGGGGTATATGATACCACGGCCGCGGTCCTGACCGTGTTGTGCGACGGAGACGATAGAGCGAGCACGGACTATCCCTATGTGTGGATCGGCACCGAAGGGAAAGGGCCGCTCTATGCCGTGGACGGGGAGACCTTTCAGCCCTCGGGCAGCTACGCCTCCTCCCCTGTGGCCGGTTCCGGAAACACGGGCAACGGCACCATGTCCCACCCCGCGGTCTCTTACACCAGCGTCACCGAGACCTGGACCGCCGAGTACGTGGAGACCAATGGGACGGCGACCCTTCCCCAGGCTGACGCCGGCAACACCGGGGACGGGACCATGTCCTCCATCACCACCAGTACCACCACCGAGACCGAGGACTGGACGGTGACCTACAAGGCGGTGGCCGGGGATGTGACCTTCGATGGCACAGGGAATGGCAGCGTGCGCAACATCTCACTCACTGAACCCAATGCGGCGACTGAGACGTGGACCCTTGAGTGTACTGCTGCCAGCGGCGAATTCAGTGGGGTGACCGGAACAGCAACCGACAAGGGTGAATTGACGCCGATCAGCGTGACTGGAGGCCCCAAGGAAGAAAAATTCATCGTATCATGCACAAGCGGTGGAGATATAGCGGAATTTAACGTGGAAAGCGAGCAGCGGGGATTATCCACGGACACAGTTACGTCCGACGGGACAGTAACCGATGTAAAGTTCAGCGTAGGCGGGACCCTTAAACTGGCCATCTCCGCGGCAACGGATACTTTTGCTGGTCCATATGATATAGGTGACTTTTTTATTTTTACGGTCACTACCGGCGGCACCTTCAGTGTCAAAAGTAGTGTTGCTGGATTTTATCCGGATGCCACAGTGGGGGAAAGCTATAGTGAGGACGGCCTCTCCTTCATAATTACCCAGGGCACCACCGCATTTGTGGTCGGTGATAAATTCACCTTCACCACCACCGCCGGCTGGCAGGTCTCGGGTACGGTCTCCGGGATTCAGTCCAACACGGCAACCACGGGCACGGCCTACACCTCGGACAACGGCGAGGTGGGATTCACCATCACGGCCGGAGGGGTCCCCTTTGCGGTCAATGACAAGTTTACGTTCTCCACCACCGCGGGTGATGCCTACTGGACGGTAACCGGTTCGGAGTCCGGGCTTCAGACCAATCTGGCTTTCAATGGGAAGGGGTATTATTCGGACGGGCTTGAAGTCTATTTTGTCATCACCGAGGGGAGCACTCCCTTTGCGGACGGGGATACCTTCACCTTTACGGTCACCGCCACCCAAGTGGGGCATGGATGGACCGTATGGGACATGGTGCGGGTGCCGGACACCCATGGGTCCGGTGCCGTCCTTTATTGCGGTACGGCCACCGGGGTGTATAAGAGCAGCAACGGCGGCAGGACCTGGGACTCCACCAATCTCTTTACCGGGGATTATGTGATCGCCCTGGCCCTTTATCCTTCGGCCACGGGCGGGACCAACGATATCCTCTATGCCGGGACCCAGAACGGGGGGGTGTGGGTGAGCACCAACAGCGGGACCACCTGGACCCAGTATGCTACGGGCATGGATTCGGGAAAAGGCGCCACCATAAAGGATCTGCTGCTGGACCCGGCCAATGACAAGCTGTACGCCATTACCTATTCCGGGTCAGGGGAATCGGCCACGGGTGATGTGTATGTGCACTCCCTTGATACCGACGGGACCATGACCTCAGGCGGATGGACCAAAATCAACAGCGGGCTGAGCGGATACGCACTCTACGCCCTGGCCTCGGACACCCCCTCCGATCCCGGTGCGGTGTTTGCAGGGGGCCAGGGGATCAACCTGTATAAGGCCACCAGCACGCTGGATACCGGCAACCTGTCCTGGTCAGAGAGCAAGAGCGGGCTCAGCAACCTGATCATGGCCCGGCTGCCCATCCTCTTCTCAGGAGAGTGCACCTTAAGCGTGACGCAGCACAGAAATGAAACTACCAACACGGTGTACTTTACCGTTTATATCGAGGACGTGAACGGCAACCCGCCCGTATCAGGGTCCACTTTCACGGTCACGTACAAGCCCGAAACCGGAGACGAAGTGACCATCTATGACATCACTTACGGGGATTCCTACACGCATACGGGTACGTTCAGGGATCCCGCAGATCCGTCAACCAATCTCCCCTACAGCTTTTCCATAACGGTCAGTTCAGGAGACGAGGTGGAGATTGCATATACCCCGGCCAATACACTGCCCAATGTCCCCGGAAGTTCCGGGAGTGCCGTTACCAGGACCTACGCCTATTAGACCGGGAGAGAAAGGGTTCAAATCTCCGTGGCTTGGCGGCCTGGTGTGAAAAAAACATGACTTACACGGAGGCATCCCGGTGAAACAAACCAAAACAGGTTTCACAAGACAGGCAAAGACACAAAGGAACATCTACACTTCGAACCGGGAGTGCCTCTGAATGGAAATACAAATTGATCCGCACACCCTGGAACGTGCTGCCGAAAGAGGAGCCACTGAAAGCGAAATCATCGATGTCATACGTACCGGGTTTTCCATACCGTCAAAACATGGGCGATCAGGAAAAGCGAAGGTTTTTCCATACGATCGAAATAGGGGTCGGAAGTTTTACGCACAGAAAAGAATAGAGGTTATTTATCTGTATGAACAGAACACCATTGTCACCGTCACCGTTTACGTTTTCTATGGCGAATGGGAGAATGAAAAATGAAGATCTATTATAATGAAAAGAAGGATTTACTTTACATCCGGTTTGAAGAGGGGAAACGCGAAGTCGTAAACAAGCGCGTGACGGACGATATCGTATTAGACATGGAAGAGGACGACAAAATTATAGGGATGGAGGTGTTGGATGCTTCAAAGCGGTTGAATCTCAGTAATATCCTGCCAATTACCTACGACCTTCACCTGAAGGAATCCGCAGGTGCTGTAGGGGAAATGGGGGACAATCCTTAAAAGGTCCGAATAGGGGTAAAGAACTCCGTGGCTTTGTGTGAGAACAATAAAACATGACCCACACGGAGGCATCCCGGTGAAACAAACCAAAACAGGTTTCACAAGACAGGCAAAGACACAAAGAAAAACTCTGCGTCCCTGTTTACCCCGTAGCTCTGGAAGATGGTACTGGGGCGCCTCTGCGGGAGAATGCATGACGTAATTGGGGACGTTGCGACATATGTAACGTTTTTTATATGCTGCGAGATGACATTCTGAAATATCTGTATGCGCTTAACGACAAACTCCAGCAGCGAGACGTAAAAGGAGAAATCTGTTTATACGGCGGAGCTGTGATGTGCCTTGTGTATGAGGCGAGGCCGAGTACCAAAGATGTTGATGCTGTTTTTCATCCGGCAAAAATCATACGGAATGCTGCGAGAGAGATTGCCGAGGAGCATGATCTACCTGGAGACTGGCTGAATGATGGCGTTAAGGGATTTTTAGTAGACCATACGAGAAAGGTTTTTCTTAACCTGTCTCATCTAACTGTTATGGTCGCTGATCCTGAATATCTGCTGGCCATGAAATCTCTTTCCGCGAGAATCGATGCCACGGATGGACAGGATATCGCGTTTCTTGTGAATGAGTTGGGCATTAAAACTGTAAGTGAGGTATTTGAGGTTATAGAAGCCTACTATCCGAAGCGAATGATTCGCCCTGCTACACAATTTTTCCTCGAGGAGATTTTCAATGAAAACCCGGGCGATTCAGGAAATTAAAAGAGAGATGCAAATTGCGGGGGAGAACTGGCGAATTCCGTTCATGGAATTTGTAGATGATTTCCGGCGTACAAAGGATCGCGCGCTTGTAGCTGAGCCCTTTTCTCTAAATGATGAGAAAACCGATTCTATACTGGCCTCTACCATCGAATATCTGTGCGACGAGGTGGGAATGGAACCTCCGGACTGGGTGTGGTCAGTTCCCTCGTGTAATGCACCATGGTTCGTTTCCGGATGTGAAAATCTAAAGGCATTGGCTATAGCTGAAAGCCCTGTTTTCTTTAGAAGACGAAAGATTTTTGTGTTGGAAAAGTTTCTTTCACGGACGTAACATCCCTGAATGAGGAATAGTAATTCACAGAAGGGGCGGAAAGAAATAGAGGAGAGAAGACCTAAGAAGTAGAGGGCAAATCTACGTTTGACTCATACGCAATAGCACACTGGATGAAGCATCGGATATGGTGAAGGACTATTTGCTGATTCGGGGACAAGATGCTGACGAACCCCGACTTCGGAGATCTGTTGAAGCTTTTCGAAAAATAGAATTCTCCCGCTGAGCCGCTGAGCCGCAGAGATGATTTTAAATATTTTCTCCGCGCCTCCGCGCCTCTGCGCGAGAATAGAATAACAGATGTATCTATGTTAACGCCTTTCAAAAAGATTATTTTCCACCTTGTCCCTCTGTTGCTCCTCTTTGGCTTTGGGGGCCCGGGGGCCGCTGAAAAGGCCCCTTCTCTTTCTGAAGAGGGTGTTGCGTCAATGGGAAAAGGGGGGCGGAAAGGAGAGGTCCACGGGTTTCTGCAGGAGGAGGGCTTCGCCACCCAGGAGTATGTGGTGCAGGAAGGGGACTGGCTCACCAAGATCCTCAGGAAAAAGGGGGTGCTGCAAAATTATGATGCCGATGAGCTCCTGGAGGTGTTACGACAACTCAACGATTCCCTTAAAAACATCAATCTCATCCGGCCCGGTGAAAAGATCGTGATCCTGGTGAAGGTGATGCCCAAGGAAAAGGAGACCCTGAAGGCGCCATACCACACCTACACGGTGCAGGCCGGGGACAGCCTCCATAAGCTGGCCAGTGAGCGCTACGGTCTTTCGGACAAGACGTTCACCAAACGCTACCTGCCCCTGCTGAAAAAATACAATCCCACCGTAAAGGACCCGGACATCATCCATCCCGGTCAAAAGATCAGGCTCCCGGTATACCCCCCGCCGTCCCGATCACCCAAGGCCCAAACCTCCGTGTCCCCGTCCATCGCCCGGGATGTGGACACCCGGAGCCGGGTAACGCTGGCTGATCCCAGGATCGTGATGCGGTCCTTTGACCTGGAGGCCCGGCCTTCCGAATCATCGGCTCCCCAAACACCCGAGCGGCGTCCGCCCGGATCGCCCGTACCCCCCAAGCCGAATGAGCCCGCCCCCCCTGTCCGGGTGCACGAGAACCGGTTCGATGATCACGGCATGGTCATCGTACTGGCCGAGGACGTGGGAAAGGTGTTCTCGGCCATGGGAGAGGAATGGGTGGATCAGGGCGAGCATTTCATCCCCATGAAATCGGGCGGGCAGATCAATCTGAGTACGGAGAAGTATCCCCTGCTCAGGCTTCAGCAGGGCGCCACCGTGATCGTGGACCTCTCCAGCACCCTTCCTCAGAAGATGGTCCGGCTCATTGAATCCACCTGGTCCGGATACCGGGTGGTCTCCATTTCAGCCCGGGACACCCTGAGCGCCGCCCTGGGCAAGATCCTGCATGCGTGCAACTATCCCAAGATTTTCAAGCGGGGGCAACCCCTGGAGCTGGGGGGGAGCGTGCGGATCCAGGTCACCGCGGACTGGATCGTGGTCCCCCCTGAAGCGGACCGGGGTCCCCGGTTCATGGCGATCAGTCTGACCGGGCCGAATACCACGCCCCTTCCGGATAGTATGGTAGACTACCTGGCATTGATGGGGATCGAGGTCATTGAATATCCCCCGGTGAACAGGGAAGGCGCTAAGGGCCGTAAGGCAACACCGGTCCAGGCGGCCCAGGATGCAAACTCCCTGATCCGGAGCGTCCTAAACATCACGGGCCGGCCCCACAGGGTGGGGCACAAGGTGGCGGCCTTCAGCAGTCAGGAGGACGACTTTGAATTGGTTATCCAGGCGGATTTTTTCCTGGAAAACCACAGCAACGGCGCCATTATCGACTTGAGCGGGCTGGACGCCAAGGTGGTATCCCTGTTGAACGACCGGGGCGTGGATGTCCTGTCCGTATCCGGCGAAACGCCGTTGCTTCCCCTGTTGGGGAAGGTGTTGAAGTTCTTGCATGTGAAGCATGAAAACGGGCCGCATACCTTTAGGGCGGTGCCCGGAGAGGCCGCCACCAATGTACGGGTGACCGTGCCGGGGGTGGTATTCCGCAATCCTGACGGCGGCTTGGTCCTGGCCACCTCCGCCAGTCTGCCTTCGGAAATGGTGCGGTTTTTATCCGGCAAGGGGTACCAGGTCCTGGTCCTTTCCGAGACTGTGCCCGGTAGGGCCCAAAAGGGATGAGGGGGGCTTGAAGTTTACCAGGTGTCAGGTGTCAGGTTTCGGGTGTCAGGTGTCAGGTGTCAGGTGTCAGGTTTCAGGTCAGGGGTGATGGGGGGATGATGCGATACGGTATAGGCATTTGTATGGTGAGCGCAATGCTGTCCCTGTTTGTGCTGGAGGCCCTGGCCGGCAAGGCCTATATCTGGCGGGACCCAAACGGCCAGGTCCATTTTTCCGATAGTCCCCCTGCCGCCGGGGAGGCGGAACAGGGCGTGGAAGAGCGGGAATTGAAGGAACCGCCCACGCCTGCTCCCCTCAAAGGCACCCGAAACCCACCTATGAGTCCCATTGAACATGCCGTTCACTGCACCTTCAGGCTGTCCAATAAAAGGGGAGGGGGGTCCGGGTTTTTTATCAGCCCCGAAGGCCTGGCCGTGACCGCCAAACACGTGGTCCGGGGGGTCACCTACAGCATGGAGGCCGAACTCCCGGGGCGTAAGAAGGCCTACCGGGTGCGGGTGCTCAGAAAAGACCGGGTTCACGATCTCGCCCTCATCAAAGTCTCCATCGACCGAACCACCCCCTTCCTTGAGATCAGGGACCCCAGGGACCTGTCCCGGGGAGAGGCGGTGTGGGCCATCGGCAACCCGCTTTTGGCCTTCAGGGAGACGGTGACCCGGGGCACCTTCAGCCGCATATTTCCGGAATCCGAGATCCGGGAGGAGTTGAAATGGAAGCGGTGGCAGTTCAAATACACCGGCGACTGGGTCCAGTTCTCCGCATCGGTCACCGGCGGGAACAGCGGGGGCCCGGTGGTGGATCAGCAGGGCCGGGTGGTGGGCGTGGTGAGCTGGGCCATTCCGGCCCACGAGGCCCTCAATTTCGCGGTGCCCAGTTCCTACATCCTGGAGGATTTCAAAGATTATCTGGATTGAAGGCGATCCCCTGCTACTCCACGGTTACCCCCACCGAATCGATCCCCCACCACGGTCCTGTGGCCAGGCCGTCCGGATCATCAATGGCAAAGTAAAAGGTATAGGCCCCTTTGAGTAATACCCTGTTCATCACCTCAAAGGAGGCAAACCCGAACAATCCGGTCTGGATGCACCGGTTCCTGCCGGGTCCCCATCCGGTGGGATACACATAGGAGTACCAGTCCCCGGGCGGGGCAAAGGGCGTGGCGGCCGCCACCCACCAATCCGCATTCTGTCCGGCGCTGGCGCCGGGGTCAAGGGATACCGTAATGGAAACGGGTGAACCGGATGAAACCGTAATCGGGCCATGCGACCCATTCGCCCTGATATCCGGGGCCAGGGCGGTCCCGCCATTCCACCCGGCGATTCGGGCCAGCAACCACCAGAAGGCCCTGGCCTTGTTCTCGCAGCTTTCATAGGTGGTGTGCCCCGCCTCATCCCCCTCGTACTGGGGATGCTCTGAGGGGATCCCGCTTGCGGTGTGCTGTTCATTTCCGTACCAGCAGTCCAGATCGGCGAAATCAAACAGGACCTTATTGTTGTTACGGCAATACTCCCTAATCTGCTGGTTTCGGTCATACCGGTTTTGCTCCCCCTCGCTCTGGGCATTGCCGGTCATGTACACAAAGGTGACTTCCGGGAATTCACTCTCCAACCGGGCCATATTATTGAGATAGGTCTGGACTTGAGATTGGGAATAGTAGTCCAGCTGGGTGCACCAGGCCCACAGCGAAATATTGACATCAAAACTCGTCAGTACGGACCGGGTGATGTTCATGGCGGACGTCCCTTGCCAGTAGAGATCCGGGGTAATATAAGTTGCACAATCCCCGTCATAATACTGCCCGTCCATCAGGCTCAAATGGGAGGTGGTATCCGGGACCGTACAGTTGTCCGGATAGAAGTTGTATTTAGAATCGGCAGCGGAGAGCCGCTCCAGCCCCACGGTGATCTGCTCTCCGTGAGAGGTGTGGGCGTAGTGGACCTTCAGCATCTGTTTGACCTGGTCGATCCAGTAATCGGGAATTCGGGTCATATCCGTGCAGGTATGGTCAATGGTGATGGCTCGGGAATAACCGGGAAGCAACCCCAGTAGCAGGCAGACCCCCATTATAGGATATATAACGAGTCTGAATTTCGTCATGGTACTCTCCTTTCTTCAGCCATTCCTCTCACCCTCACTTGCACGGAATCGATTCTCCACCACGGCCCGGTGATTTCCCCGTCCGGATCATCCAGGGCAAAATAGAACGTATACTCCCCAGTGGGCAGCGTGGTGTTCAGGACCTCAAACGCGGTGACCCCAAACAGGCCGGTTTGAATGCATGGATGGAGGCCCCAACGCCAGCCAACCGGATATACATAGGTACACCGATCCCGGGGCGGGGCAAAGGGCGTTTCGGCACCGATCCACCAGTCGGCCGATTCACCGGCCCGGGTGCCGGGAGTCAGTGTGATTTTAATGGAGACGGGATCAGCGGACGAGGCAAAGACGGCCTTATCCGACCCATTGGCTTTGATATCCAATACCGGCCCCTGTCTCACCTTCCACACATGAACCACGGTGTCGCCGTTGGGACCCGCCTCCTGTTCAGTGATGTAGAGAATGTTTCGTTCGGGGTCATAGGCCGCGGCCCCGGGTTCGGCACAGGAAGGATCCAGAACGATATCCTGGAGAGTGTGCGTCTCTTTGGGGAGTATGGTCCAGGGGTCCCGGGTTCCCTGGAGGACCTCAATGATGTCGTTGGGGTCATAGAAGAGGATCCGGGGATCGTAGGGATAGGCATGGTATCCCTTGTACATGTCGCAGGGATCGCCCGAACACGCCGCCTGGGTGCCGTAACAGTTGGGTCCCAACCCTTTACGGCCCACGATTACAATGGCCGATGTTCCGCCTGCCTCTATCCAGGCCCCGCCGTTCCAGTGATCAAAGGCCCGGTAGCCGGGAAAATCACATTCCCCTGGGGCCGGGATTTCGTTGATGTCCTCCTCACCTTCCCATACGCAGGCATAGATTTCCCGGTAATAGAGCAGGCACAGGGCATTTAGTTCCTGTCCGGTGTCGGGCGGCGTCCCGTCCTCCCAGGGCGCCAGTGCGTACAGGGTGGGTCCCTGGGAGCCGCCGTTGGCACCGGCTTCCCGGGTGTTCCCCGCAATCAGAGACTTGCCGCCAAGGTAGGTGTCGGCAAACCCTTGGGGGGCCGTGAACAGATAATTGCAGGCCTTGGCATTGTGAAACCTGTCATCCCCCCGGGGGCCGATATGCCATACCCCCCGGGCGCCGGTCAGGTTAAGATCGCTCCATCCCAGAGAATCCTGATCATAGGCCCCCACATTATACCAGTCATTGAGGTTCCAGACGATTTTGTCCACCTCAGACAGGTAGGCCAGGCCGTCGACGTCCCGGTACATACAATCGTCATGGTAGGTGCAGTGGTCCTTCCATCCCCCGGTGATATCGGTCAGAGACTGCAGCACGTTCGCTCGGGGCAACGCATCA
>JAIPDZ010000082.1 GCA_021737425.1 Deltaproteobacteria bacterium | reverse complement strand
GGGCTGCGGTTATGGGTACCACCTCAATCACCAGGGGCAAACCCCCTGGATTCCGGCCTTCCCCGGAATGACGAACAACCCAACCCCCCGTCATCCCGGCGAAGCCCGCAATCCAGTACCGTTCCAGAGAAAGCGGTCACCCCGATTTATTGAGAAGATACGGTTATGGTTTTTTAAATATCTCCCGTGCCGCCACCACCCGCATGATCTGGTTGGTCCCCGTATAGATCTGGGTCAGTTTGGCATCCCGCATCATCCGCTCCACTGGAAAGTCCTTCATGTACCCGTAACCCCCCATGACTTGAACCGCATCGGTGGTCACCTGCATGGCTGCATCCGAGGCCATGAACTTGGCCATGGAACAGAACTTGAGGACCTGGTTCATTTTCTGCTGGTCCAGGTATGTGGCTGCCTGATAGGTCAGAAGACGGGCCGCCTCTGTGCGGGCCACCATATCCGCCATCATGAATTGAACGGCCTGAAGCCTGGAGATGGGGGCGCCGAACTGTACCCGCTGATTGGCATAGGTTGTGGCCTCGTCTATGGCCCCCTGGGCCAGGCCCACCGCCTGGGAAGCGGTAAAGAGCCTGCTGCTGTTGAGTGCCGCCATCATGTTTGAAAACCCATCCCCTTCTTCACCGATTCGGTTTTCCTCTGGAATCCACAGATCCTCAAAAATGAGTTCGGAGTTGATGGATCCCCGCATTCCCATCTTGTTCTCGTTTTTGCCGTAGCTCAGACCCGGGGTGTCTTTTTCCACCACAAAGGCGGTCATCCCCTTGGCCTTTCTGTCGGGGTGGGTATAGGCGTACGCACATAAAATGTCCGCAATACAGCCGTTGGTGATAAAACATTTCTGGCCGTTCAGGAGGTAGCCGTTATCCTGTTTGACGGCACGGGCCCTCAGGGAGAGGATATCCGATCCTGCTCCGGGTTCGGTGGCCGCAAAGGCGGAGAGCTTCCCCTCGGCCAGTGGCGGCAGGTATTTCTCTTTAAGGGACTCGTTCCCCCCGTACAGGATGGGCAGCATGCCGTCGGCCTGGGCAATGAGGATCAGGGCGGATGCGGCACACACCTTGGAAATCTCTTCCAGGATCATGGAGAAAAGAAGATAGGTGGCGCCGATCCCCCCGTAGGGTTCGGGCAGAAGCGGGGTCAGGATGCCGTTTTCCGCAAACAGGGTTACGGTATCCCACGGAAATTCGCCTGATTCATCAATCTCTGCAGCCCTGGGTTTGATCTTTTCCTGAGAGATCTGCCTCACGGTATTCAGCATTATTCTCTGCTCTTCAGTAAGTGTTATCATCGGATACCTCCTCCGGTCGGGTCATGGGTTTCGGTAAGTGGCGGATGCTCATGGGAATCGGCTTTTTCCTGAAGGGATTCAGGTTTTGCTTATTTCCCTCCCGATAATCATCCGCTGGATCTGGTTGGCCCCCTCAAAGATCTGGGTCAGTTTGGCGTCCCGGAACATCCGTTCAATGGGATAGTCCTTGATATACCCGTATCCCCCGAGGACCTGGACCATGTCGGTGGTAATCTTCATGGCCGCATCACTGCAAAAAAATTTGGCCATGGATGCGAGCCTGGTATTTTTGTTGCCCGAATCAAAGGCCAGGGCCGCCCTTTCCATGAGTCCCCTGCTGGCCTCGATAAGGGTGGAGGCGTCGGCCAGGAGGAACTGAATGGCCTGATGCTGAATAAGGGGCTTTCCAAAGGTGTGACGCTGTCGGGCATATTCCACGGTATAGTCCAGGGCCCCTTCTGCCAGGCCCAAAGACAGGGCCGCCACCGCAGGCCGGGACATGTCAAAATCCCCCATGGCGATCTTGAATCCCTCCCCCCGTTTTCCGATGAGGTTGGCCTCGGGCACGGCCACGTCCTCCAGGATGACTTCTGCGGTGTTGCTCCCTCGAAATCCGCACTTATCCTCAATACGGCCGATGGAAATTCCCTTCCGATCCCTTTCCACGATAAAAAACGAGAGCTCTTTTTCCCCTGTTTTGGCCAGCACCGAATAGATCCCGGCAACAGACCCGTTGGTGGCGAAGACCTTTCGGCCGTTGAGGATGAAGTCATTCCCGGATGGCCTGGCAACACATCGGATCGCCTGCACGTCCGACCCGGCCCCGGGCTCGGTAACGAGATATCCCATGAGCCGCCTTTCATCCGATATCATGGGACAGTATTTCTTCTTCTGGCTTTCGCTTCCTGCGAAGATCAGAGGATAGCTGCCCACGGCCTGAATAATCAACAGGAGCGCGGAAGATGCACAGGCCTTGGCGATTTCCTCTATGCACAGGCAGAGGGTATGGGTGGGATTCTCAGGCCATCCGTCGTATTTGGGGGGGAGCATCATTTTCAACAACCCCAGATCCCAGAAAAGGGAGACGATTTCCCAGTTAAACTCCCCGCTCTGGTCGGTTGAGGCGGCGGCAGGCCCTACCTTTTCCCGGACCACCCGCCCAAGGTGGGTCAGGAGTATTTTTTGGGCTTCTGATCGTTCAAACATGGCGACCTCCTGCAGGCGTTACAATGGTTGATTTGTTGATGGATAAGCACCCAAAAAAATGGGATTTAGTTTCCTGTGAGCCGAGCTGATGTTCTGATTTGAAAATGCTCAGCGAGCGCATTCCCCGCTGCTTGTTGGAGCAAAGCGTAGATCCCGACCTGTCGGGGCTACAGGGTTCTTCAATCAACAGTCCGGCTTCTTCTCTCGTTTTTCCAACTGATTTGTGTACCAGTCGATCTGCCGGCAGAACCCTCTGATGATCCGGGTCTCCCTGGCCCTCAGGCGGTATCGGGACAGAAACCTGCGGATATTGCGCATCCAGTGTTCAGGGTTCTGGGGGTCAATAAAACCGATTTTGGTGGCCACCGCTTTGATATGGTCGTACATCCCTTCCAGTTCAAAGCCGTCCGCAAGACGGGGAACCGACCCCGGGGCATCATCTCTCTGGGCGAGAAACAACTCGTAGCTCAGGATCAGCACGGCCTGGGCCAGGTTCAGAGAAGAGAAAGGGGCCGTGGGAATGGTGGTGATGGTATGGCAATAGCGGAGCTGGTCGTTGGAAAGCCCGCGATCCTCGGGTCCAAACAAAATGGCCACCCGGTTTTCCCGGGCCAGGGGAATGAGATCCCGGGCCAGTGTTCTGGGATTGGTCATGGCCGGTCTGGACGAGCCGGTGCGGGCGGTGGTGCCCACAATATAGTGATACGGGGCCAGGGCTTCCTTGAGGTCCCCATGGACCGTCATCCGGTCCAAGAGGGCAGTGGAACTCCCGGTGGCCGTCTTGAGCACCCGGGAGGGGTCATGGTTTTTGGGATCCACCAGCACCAGCCGGCTCAGGCCCATGTTGTTCATGGCCCGGAGGGCCGCACCGATGTTCTCCGGGATATGGGGCCGCACCAGGACGATGGTGATATGGTCCAGATTAACGGTCTGGGTCACGCTTGAGCATCCTCACAATCTCGGCATTGAGCCTGTCGCTGTCAAAAGAGAACCTGGCGGTGCCCTTGTGGACCTCAAAATGGAGCAGGCGGCAGTCATAGGTCTGAGCTACCTCCTCCAAAATCTCCTTAAACTGCTCGGCATAGGGGTGGTGAACACTCTCCACATCCGGAGGAAACAGGTCCACTTCAAAAACGCCGGAGGGCTCGGGGTCCGGCTGGTTTTGGGTTGTTTGGGCCGCTTTTTGGGTGCTATCCGTTTTTGAGGGGGTCTTCGGTTTCATATGATCTTGTCCTTCTCCCTATGAGGCTCATCCGTTGCGCCAGATGATGATGGTGCCCATACCGATAATTACGGTCCCTACGATGAATATGGAGATAAAAGGGAAAAAGTCAATCAATATTCCTGCCAAAAGGGGCCCGGCCAGCATCCCGGCGCTGTGCCCCAGGGCCAAGAGGCCCATGACAGCGCCCATGGAACCGGTGTGTCTGCCCTCAATCACACCCGCCGCCATGATGGCGGGAAAAGATACGCCCCCGGCCAGTCCGAATATCCCGTTGGCCATTAGAAGCTGGCCAAAGGAAGAGGCCCGCTCCAGATACAAAATGGCGAGCATCCCCAGTATCCCGCCGGTTATCACAAGATTTTTTTTGCTGAACCGGTCTGCGAGATACCCCATGGGAACCTGCAGGAGCCCGCTGATAAAGACATTGACCATCACCACAATGCCGATGGCCGAACTGGACAGGCCCAGGTCGGTACTGGCCAGGAGCGGTAAAAAGGCCCAGACAATGCCGATGCAGGTGGTAAAACAGGTGCGAAAGGCAAAGAGGGAAAATACAGTACGCATTCTCATCAAGTCCAGATAGCCGGTGGGTTCTCTGGAACGGGAAGCGTCTCCCCTTTTTTGGGCCAGATGCCCTGCCGGCAAAAATATCAGACACAGGAGGAATCCCAAAAACGTCAGGATTCCCATGCCCGTAAAGGAGGCCTGGATGGTATCAAACCAGTCCCGCACCACTCCGCCGAGAAAGGGACCGGCGCTCAGACCGCCGTACAGGGAAAGGTTGAATAACCCCATAATGCGGCCTTCTTTTCGAGCGGGGGTGATTTCCCCCACATAGGCCTGGGCCACCGGAAGGATCATGGCGGACGCAAAGCCCTGCGCCAGCCTGAGGAGGATGAGCACCCAAATTCCTTTAAACAGTATATAAAGGACCGCCAACACAAAGTAGAGGAAAAGCCCCAGGGTCAGCAGGCCCTTTTTCCCTCTTCGATCGGACAGCTTGCCGAAATAGGGGACGAAGAGGGTCCGGGTGATGGAAAACGAGGCGAATATCAGCCCAATCTGAAGGCCGCCGGCACCCAGGTTGTGGGCATAGACCGGGAGGAGCGGGGCCACGAATCCCGCCCCCATGGCAGTGACGAAAACCGCGGTGAAAAGGGTGATAAAAATGGTGGTATTGGTTTTTGACATGTAAGGTATCCGTAATCCGGTGGTTTTCCTTTACTCGAGTGTGTGCTTATCTCATGGATGAACGCAATTTTCAACCATTGCCGTTGGGGAAGGGGATGGGTTGACAGGAAGAAGCGACCCGGGATAAGGACAAAGAGAAATGAGTTGCCCCCGGCGCATCTGCTCTGTTATCGTAATGTATATGGGTAAGGTGGCGTTATCTATGTGGCGTGAAACACCCTCAGGGGGTGCAGAAAGAGAGGGATAGATCATGCAAGCGGTTCGAGAATCCGTGTGCGGCATGCTTGAAGGGATTGTCGCCCGGTTCCCTGGCAGAGAGGCCCTGGTCCATACGGAAAGGGGGGTCCGGTACAACTATGATCTCTTATGGTGGGAGGTGGACCGGGCCGCCAAAGGACTGCTGCGTATGGGCGTCGAACAGGGAGACAAGGTGGCCTTGTGGGCCCCCAATATTCCGGAATGGATGATCGCCTTTTTGGGGTTGTCCAGGATAGGGGCGGTCCTGGTGCCCATCGATCCGGGGGCCAAGCGAGAGGACCTGGAGTTCATCCTCAGGCAATCCGAATGTAAGGTCATCATTATGGTCAAGGGCGTGGAGGGGCAGGATTATGTGGACATGATCCTGCAGGTGAAGGGCGATATCCCTTCCCTGGACCAGATCGTACTGATCGATGTGGAATCCTTTCCTGAAACCCTCCTCTGGACCGAACTGGGGGCCATGGGAGAGGATGTGGAGCAGGATCTGCTGGAGCATCGCAGTCACACCGTGGGTCCTGAAGACGCCGTTGCCATCATGTATACCTCCGGCACCACCGGGAAACCCAAGGGCGTGGTCCTGGAGCACCAGGGCCTGGTCAATAAATCCCTCTTTTCCACCGAGCGTCAGGGGATTACGGAACAGGACAGGGCCTGTCTCTTTTTCCCGCTCTTTCACATGTTCGGCAATACCTGTATTGCCCTGGCCAGTCTGTTGAGGGGCGCCGCCCTTATCATGCCCTGCGACCTGTTTGAACCCGCCAGCATATTGAAGACCATTTATAAAGAGCGGTGCACCGCCATTTACGGCACACCGTCCATGTTTATCGCCCTGGTGGATCATCCCGAGTTCAAGACCAAGCGGTGGGCCTCGGTGAAGAGAGGGACCGTGGGCGGGGCGCCTTGTCCCATGGAACTGATGAAACGGCTGGTTGAAAATATCGGCGTCTCCGATATTACGGTGGCATACGGGATCACCGAGGCCTCCTCATGGCTCACCATGACCCATCCGGACGATCCCCTGGAGTTGAGGGTGGGGACCATCGGCACCCCCCTGGCCTGTAATGAGGTCAAGATCGTGGATCCGGCCACCCAGGAAGACCTGCCCCCCGGGGGTCAGGGCGAGCTGTGCACCCGGGGCTTTCTCATGAGGGAATACTATAAAATGCCCGTGGCCACGGCCGCTGCCATAGACCGCGAGGGATGGTTCCATACCGGAGATCTGGGGCAGATGGATGGAAAAGGGTATGTGCGGATTACCGGGCGCCTGAAAGATGTCATTGTCCGGGAGGGGGTTGAGATCTATCCGGTGGAGGTGGAGGAGCGCCTGTATGGACATCCTGACATATCGGAGGTCCAGGTATTCGGTTTTCCCCATCCTCAAAAAGGTCAGGAAGTGGCGGCCTGGGTCAGGCTGAGGGAAGGGGCGGTGGTAAGCCCCGACGACCTGAGCCGATATGCTGAGACCTGTCTGGATCCGGGTGTGCGTCCCCTATACTTCAAGGTGGTTTCGGATTTCCCCATGACCCGGAGCGGGAAGGTCCAGAAGTTCAAACTCTCGGCCATGGCTGCTCAGGAGTATGGGGATGGAGCTTCTCATGCTCCGTCATGAGCCACCCGGTCGTAACGGCTTCAATCCCGGCCTGCCGGGCCCTTTTGCCGCATCACTGTAAGAGCTTCTTGATGGTCTCCGTCTTTTTCTTGACGTCCATGGCCTTTTTGACTCCGGGGACATGGTCGGCCACCTTGTTCGCCACCTTTGCCTCGATGGTGGAAGGCGCCTTGTCCGGTTCAGAGGACTTGGCCCCCGCCTCCTCCTTTGGTTGGGACTCGGGCTCTGAGCTCAACTCCTTTTTGACGTTTTTGAACTCCCTGATGGCACCGCCCAACCCTTTTCCCACGTCCGGGAGCCGCTTGGCCCCGAATATGAGGAGGACGATAATGGCGATGATAATCAACTCCGTAGGACCTAATCCGAACATGTTTCGCTCCTGAACTTGGAAACTATTGCAGCGCCAGAGGCCGCAAGGTAAGACGCCTTATGTAAAAGGCAAGCCAAAACCCTCTCTTGATTTCTGCGTCATCGGGGCGGGTCTGTAAATTGAACCTGGGCTTCATCCTCATCCCGTTCCTGAATGGATCCGATCATATAGGCGGTTTCTCCCATGGCCTTCAATCGGAGGAGGGCCTCCTCGGCTTCATCCTCACCCACCACGATCAACAGGCCGATCCCGTTATTAAATGTGCGGAGCATTTCCCGATCCGCTATCTTTCCGGCCTTCTGGATGTATTGAAATATGGGATCGGGGGTCCAGGTGGACCGGTCTATGACCGCCTTGCATCGCTTGGGGAGAATGCGGGGCGGATTGTCGATCAACCCCCCGCCGGTGATGTGGGAAATGCCGTAGATGCGAAAGTCTCTCCTCAAATTGGTGACGGCGCGGGTGTAAATGCGGGTGGGTTCCAACAACTCCTCTCCCAGGGTTCGACCAAAGTCCTGCACATAATCGTCCGTGGACATGTTGAGGCCTTCAAAGAAGATCTTGCGGACCAGAGAATACCCGTTGCTGTGAAGCCCGCTGGAGCCCAGGCCGATCAATCGGTTTCCCACGGCGATCTCAGAACCGTCCAGGAGTTCTTCGTTATCCGCCAGCCCCACCACAAATCCGGCCAGGTCGTATTCCTCTTCGGAGTAGAATCCGGGCATTTCAGCGGTCTCGCCCCCGATCAGAGAACATTTGGCCTCCATGCACCCGGTGGCAATGCCGCTGATGATTTGGCGGGCCCTCTCCACATTGAGTTTGCCCATGGAGATGTAGTCCAACATGAAGAGGGGAGTGGCGCCTTGAACCACGATATCGTTGACGCACATGGCCACCAGGTCCAGGCCGATGGTGTCGTGCTTTTGGGTCATGAAGGCGATTTTCAGCTTGGTGCCCACCCCGTCGGTGGAACTCACCAGCACCGGGTTTTGGACGTTCTGCAGGTTGAGGGAAAAAAGACCGGCAAAGCCCCCGATATCGGTCATGACCCCGGTTCTGTAGGTCTTTTTAACGATGGGTCGGACCATGTCCACCAGCCGGTTCCCGGCCTCAATGTCCACGCCTGCATCCGCATAACTGTACGATTTTTGTTCCTGTACCATGTGTGAAGGTCCCGTGTTCAGTTAAGGATTTGTTTGGATATGATTTCCTTCATGATTTCCTGGGTCCCGCCTCCGATGGAGAGGATGCGATTGTCCCGATAGAGGCGCTCCACCAGGTATTCCCGCATATACCCTGCGCCCCCGTGAATCTGAACCGCGTCATGGGTAACCTTGTCGCTGATTGTGCAGGCAAAATTCTTGGCCATGGAGATCTCCTTGAACTGGTTTTTGCCCGCTTCCATCTTGGCCGCCACCCGATAGGTGAATTCCTGACTCACCTCCACCTGGGTGGCCATGTCCACCAGTTTGTGACGGGTCACCTGAAACCCTGAGAGGGGCCTGCCAAAGGCCTCCCGCTCCCGTGCATACCGAATGGATGCCTCCAGGGCCATGCGGGCGGTCATGTTGGCCATGACCGCGAGCTGCAGGCGCTCTTTCTGGAAATTCTCCATGATCCCGTAAAAGCCCTGTCCCTCCGCTCCCAGCAGATTGTCGGCAGGGACCCGGCAGTCATCCAAAAAGATCTGGCCCGTATCCGATGCCCACCAGCCCATTTTTCTCAGTTTCCCGGACACCGCATACCCGGGAAGGTGGGAGGGGATGACCAGCAGGCTCAATCCCTTGGCCCCTTGGCCGCCTGTACGCACCGCACAGGTCAGCTGATCGGCCCTGACCCCGCTGGTGATGAAGGTCTTTCCCCCGTTGACCACATAGTGCCGGTCTGTCCGCACCGCCCGGGTCCGAATGTTGGCCACATCGGACCCCGCGTTGGGTTCTGTAATGCCCAAGGCGGCAATCCTCTCCCCTTTTAATACCGGGGGGATGAGTCGGCGTTTCTGGTCTTCGGTGCCCAGGGTCAGAATGGGGGGGATGCTGATGTCCAGGGAACCCAATCCCGCAGCAACCCCTCCGGAACCGCACCGCATGAGTTCCTCAGTGGCCGCTATCTTGACAAACAGGTCCCCCCCCGAACCCCCATAGGCCTGGGGATAGCCGATGCCCAGGATGCCGGTCTCTCCGGCCTGGGTATACAACTCCCTGGGAAATTCCCCCTGCTCCTCCCACTGATCCACGAATGGGGAGATTTCCTTTCTTACAAACCTTCGAACCGTCTGGCGGACCATCTCGTGGGTCTCGCCAAAGTACTCCTGAAGATCGCCCACGTCACCGTGTCGTCCGGAATTGTTCCCGGAATCCCTTAGGTGCTCTTACAGGGGGAAGAGCTGTTCTATGCGCTGGGCCAGCATGATGTCCCCTGCGGCCTTGAGTTGCCCGCTCATGAAGGCCTGCATGCCGTTCACTTCCTTGTTTACCATGCCCAGCCAGGTGTCCCCGGACATGGTCAGGGTTACCGCCGGGGATTCATGGGTGCCCTCTTTCACTTCACAGGTCCCATCCTTGACAATCACATTCCATTTTCCGCCGTTTTCTCCGGTGATGTCAAACTGGAATACAGCATCCAGGCCCTGGGCCGCATTGGCATTGAAAACCTCGGGCATTTTACCAAAAACCTCTTTTACATCCGTGAAAGCCATTGTTTCCTCCTTATTCCTGGTTTGTCAGAGAGCCTGTATTTACAGGCCCTTTTCCGGGGGAAGGACCACCGCCTTCCCTTCTGCCACGGTTGCCCCGTGTTGATTGGTCCACTTCAAGTCCATGCCGATCCGACGCTTTTCCTCCATCTTTTCAGCCACAGTGGCGGTTGCCGTAATGGTGTCATTGAAGAAGGTGGGCGCCTTGAAGCGGCAGGAGATCTCTACCACCACCGTCCCCAAACCGGGGAGCTTCATCCCCAAAACAGGCGCAATAAGACCCTGAGTCAGGGCGCCGTGGGCAATCCTGGCCTTGAACGAGGTCTGTTTTGCATAGACCTCATTCATGTGCAGGGGATTGAAATCCCCGCTGATACCCGCGAAAAGGCAGATATCCGTTTCCGTGATGGTCTTGGAAAAGCTGGCCGTCTCCCCGATTGTTAATTCATTATACCCTTTTCCCAATTCAAAGTCCATAGAAACTCCTAAGCCGGACAAGCCGGAACCAAAAGTGTTCAGGTGTCAGAATTGGGGTTTGCTGACACCTGAAACCAGTCGAAGATCCCGCTATCGCTATCTGCGGGGAAACCTGACACCTTATTACCAATGAATCAAATGGCTTAACTTCAACAAAAGAAGGAAAATACACGGGTTCTGTCTTATAGATCAAACTGGCGCTATTTGCCCGTAAACCGGGGCTCCCGTTTCTCCATGAACGCCTTCATCCCTTCCATGGCATCCTGGGTGGAAATGACCCGGCCCAGTGCCTCGCACAAAAAATCCACGGCCGATTCAAAGGGCATGTCGCCGGCCCGGTAAAAGGCCTCCTTTCCGAGACGCATGCCGATGGGGCTCTTGCGCTTGAGCAGGTCCAGGGTGGTCTGGACCTCTTCATCCAGGTGCGCCGGTGTCACGGCCCGGGTGATCAGCCCCATCTGCTCCGCCTCCGGGGCCCGGATCTTTCGGCCGGTCAGGACCATGTCCATGGCCTTTTTGGGGGTGACATTTTTAAACAAGAGCGCCCCCACCATCATGGGAAATATGCCCACATTGACCTCCGGGGTCTGAAAATAGATGTCATCCCTGGAAATGACAATGTCACAGGAGAGCATGAAGCCGATCCCCCCGGCGAGACAGGCCCCGTTGACCCGGGCCACCAGGGGTTTACCAAAGGCGGCCATCTCTTTGAGGAGTCGGGCGTAATTCCTGGGACCGGTTAGGCGGTCTTCCCCTTTGGCCAGGGTTGAGCCCAAATCGGCGCCGGAGCAGAAGATCTTTTCCCCTGCACCGGTAATGCACACGGCTCGAACGGTGTCGTCCCCGTGTGCCGTATCAAGGTAATCCAGAAAGGCGGTGATCATGTCCTGGCTGATGGCGTTTCGCCTGGATTCGCGGTTGAGGGTCAAAAATGCCGTATGATCCCTTTTCTCATAGATCAGGTCGTCATTCATTTTTTTTCTCCTCGGTCTCCATCTCCACCAGGATGTCGCCCGGCGTCACCCTGGCATCCACCGCTGTATGGATCCGGGCGATGGTGCCGTCCCGGGGCGCCGATAGGGTGGTCTCCATCTTCATGGCCCTGAGCACCACCAGTCCCTGACCCTTTTTCACCCCGTCCCCTTTTTGGACCAGGATCCGGACCACGATGGAAGGCATGGGCGGGGTGATCTCACCGGATGCCTCCTCTTTCGCTCCTGATGTGCGCCTCTGAAGGGAGAGATCCCGGGCGTCCTGCACCAGGAAGGTCTTCCCCTGTATGCATATGTGGGTCCCCCGGGGGTGTGGGCACAAAAAGGCCCGGCGCCACTTTCCATTGATCTTAAGCCTCATCAGGTGTTCATTCATGATTCGGCATCCCACCTGATATACGCGGTCGTGCAGCGTAAAGGTGAGATCGGTGGGGTCCGCCCCTTGGACCGCATCAACGGGTGTGGCGTGTTCTCCAATTTGTAGATGATACCGCATCTTCCTCTGCCCTCTTACAAACGCCAATCCTTGAGGGTATCCCACGGGGTGGGGGCCCCCTGCTCTTTCGCCCCTGACGGGGGGGCAACGGGCCGGGTCATGTCATGGGCCGCATAGGCGATCATGGCCAGATCCATGTCCGCGGCACGCGGCTTCCAGCCCTGAAAGTGCTGGTCAATGAAATCCGTGGGCGTCTCTCCCGCCTTGAACGGCCCGGACTTGAGGATGTCGATGAGAAACGGGATGGTGGTGGTGACGCCCAAGATAACATAGGATTCCAAGGCCCGGATCAGCCTCTGCCTGGCTGCTTCCCGTGAAGGGCCGGCGGCGATCAGCTTGCTTACAATAGGATCGTATTCCATTGGAACCTCCGCTCCCTCCCATATGCCGCAATCGTTTCGTATGCCCGGGCCTGAGGGGGGATGATGGAGCAGGACCGGGCCTGAACAGGGAAAAAAATCGGCCTCGGGGTCTTCCGCATAGATGCGGCATTCAATGGCATGTCCGGTACGGGGTATCGCCTCCTGCCTCAATTCCAGGGGGTTGCCGGCGGCGATGTCGATCTGATGCCTCACCAGATCCAACCCGGTGGTCATCTCAGTCACCGGGTGTTCCACCTGGAGACGGGTATTGACCTCCAGGAAATAGAATTGACCCTCAGTATCCAGCAGGAATTCCACGGTGCCGGCGTTGACATATCCCGAGGCCTTTGCCGCAGCCACCGCCGCCTCACCCATGACCTCCCGCAGTACGGGGGTCAGGGCAGGGGAGGGGGTCTCTTCGATGATCTTCTGGTGTCTGCGTTGGATGGAGCATTCCCGCTCAAACAGGTGAAGGGCGTTGCCGTGGGCATCACACAGGATCTGAAATTCGATGTGTCTCGGGGATTCCAGGTGTTTTTCCACATACAGGCGGCCGTCTGAAAAGGCGCTTTGGGCCTCGCTCATGGCCGAGTCCACCGCTGCTTTCATTTCCCGGGGAGACTGGACGATCCGCATGCCTTTGCCCCCCCCTCCGGCCGCTGCCTTCAAAATGACCGGATACCCCAGCGCTTCCGCCTCCTGTTTCAGAAGATGGGGATCGGTAGAGGCCTTTAGCATGCCGGGGATGACCGGCACCCCGGCCTCCTGCATGATGTGCCGGGCCACGGTTTTGTTTCCTAAATCCCGAATGACCTGAGCCGGAGGACCGATAAAGATAAGCCCCGATTTTTCACACCGTGCCGCAAAATCGGCATTCTCCGCCAGAAATCCGTACCCGGGATGGATGGCCTGGGCCCCGGATTGGGTGGCCGCTTCCAGCAGTCTTTCCTGGTTGAGGTAGCTCCTGGCGGGTTCGGCTTCTCCGATGAAGAGGGCCTGGTCCGCCTCCATAACGTGAGCAGCGGTTTCATCCGCTTGTGAATACACCGCCACCGTATCAATCCCCATCTCCTGGCAGGTCCTCATGACCCTGACCGCGATTTCGCCTCTGTTGGCGATGAGTATCTTCTTGAACATGACTGATATCTCACATCCTGAATATCCCGTGGCCGTGGACGTCGTCCCTGAGGGGTGCGCTCAGGGCCGCAGAGATGCTCAGACCCAGGACGTCGCGGGTCTTGGCCGGGTCCAGAATGCCGTCATCCCACATCTGGGCCGTGGAATAGTAGGCGTTTCCCTCCTTGCGGGCGGAGGTGATAATCGGTTCCTTGATCTGGGCCGCCGTCTCCTCGGGGAGGGGGGGCTGTCCCTCCCGGGCCAGCTGATCGTTCTTTACGGTGATGAGGACATCCGCCGCCTGTTCTCCCCCCATGACGCCGATCTGGGCATTGGGCCACATCCACAAAAAACGGGGTCCGTACGCCCGGCCGCACATGCCGTAGTTGCCGGCCCCGAAGGAGGCGCCGATGATCACCGTGAATTTGGGCACCGTGGCCGTGGCCACTGCATTGACCATCTTGTGCCCATCCTTGGTGATGCCGATCCGCTCGTATTCCTTTCCGATCATGTAGCCGTTGATGTTCTGGAGAAACACCAGGGGGACGCCCCGTTTATCGCACAATTGGATGAACTGGGCGGCCTTAAGGGAGCTGTCCGAAAAAAGGACCCCGTTATTTCCCAGGATGCCCACGGGATAGCCGTGAATATATCCCCAGCCGCACACCAGGGTGGGTCCGTACAGGGCCTTGAATTCGAGGAATTCGCTTTTGTCCACCATCCTGGCGATCACCTCCCGCACGTCATAGGGGGTGCTCAACAACTCAGGGACAATGCCGTAGATTTCTTTGGGGTCATACAGCGGGGGTGCGGCCGTTCGGGTCCCCAGTTCGGTTTTGGACGGGGGCGGGAGATTCCGGACGATCTGTCGGATGATCTGGATGCAGTGGGCGTCATCCTCGGCAAGGTAATCGGATACGCCCGACTCCCGGCAATGGACAAGGGCGCCGCCCAGTTCGTCCGCAGTGACCTCTTCCCCTGTGGCCGCACGGACCAGGGGGGGGCCGCCGAGAAAGATGGCCCCGGTCCCCTTCACGTGGACCACGTCGTCGCTCATGGCCGGGATGTAGGCGGCGCCCGCGGTGCAGAGCCCCATGACCCCGCAGATCTGGGGGATTCCCATTTTGGAAATCACGGCCTGGTTGTAAAAGATACGACCCCCGTCGTCCGCATCCGGGAATATCTCAGATTGGAGGGGGAGGTAGGCGCCTCCCGAGTCCACCAGGTTGATGACGGGGAGCCGATTTTCCATGGCAATGGCCTGGACTCTGAGCCCCTTTTTGACCCCCATGGGATAGATGGTGCCCCCTTTGATGAGGGGGTCGTTGGCGTGAATGATCACCTCGCGCCCCGCCACCCGGCCGATCCCGGCTACGATCCCGGCGCCATGGACTTTTTTGTCGTACAGGTCCTTGGCCGCCAGGGGCGCGATCTCCAGGAAAGGGGAGTTCCGGTCCAGGAGCAGCTCCAGGCGTTCCCGGACCGGCAGCTTGTTTTGCTGGGCCAGTCTACCCCTGGCCTTGTCGGAACGTTCATGTCGGGCCGTGTGGAGCGCATCTTGGAGTTCCGCCACCAGGCCCTGCATGGCTTCATAGTTACGCCGGTAATCGTCGCTGTGGGTGTCGATCTGGGTCTGTATGACGTCCATGGTCAATCCTCAGCCCTCATATAAAACTCCTTACTCCCGCAACGTTTCGGGCCTTGCAGGGTCTTTTTTTCAAAGGCCGTCAACCCCCCAGCAACCCATCCGCGATCTTCATGCGGGACAAGGCGGAAGCCGTGCCTGAAACCTGTAAATATTTGGCGTTCCGGTAGGCGCCCTCAGCCGGGTTTTTGTGGGCAAAGCCGGTTTGGCCCAATATGTGAAGGGCCTTGCTGGCCACCTCTTCCGCTGACTCGGTTGAGAAGACCTTGGCGCAATAGGCCAGTTCCTGGGCCTCCGGTCCTCCGGTCTCCCACATCCAGGCGGCCCGATAGACCAACAGCTGCGCGGTCTGAAGGAGGGTGAGCATCTCTGCCAGCGTAAATCCCACCTCCTGATAGGCGATGAGGGGTTTTCCCCCGCTTTGGTGGCGCTTGGCATGGGTTACCGCCGTGTCCAAGGCCCGTTGCATGAGGCCCAGGGCCCCGGCCGCCAAGACCTGATTTTCCCAGATTCGGACCTCTGTGAAGACCTCCCGGCCGTCCATGGGGCCTATGACATATGCCGGGTCCACCCTACAGTCCTCAAGGGTCACCGCACACATGGGGAGGTCTTCACAACCGAGCGGGGGTGACTTTTGGCCCATAAAAAGCCCCTGGTCATGCCTTGAGATTAGAAAAAAGGCGGCAGCATCGGTGTTGTCCACTGTTCCGGCCACGGCGATCCAATCCGCGATGGGGGCGTTCATCACCTGGGGCTTTTCCCCTGAAACCCGGAACCCCTCTGAGGCGGTGGAACCCACGGTTCCCATATCCGCCCGGGTCTCATGGAATCCGGGTTCGGAAAGGGCCACCGCGCCCATGGTCTCACCATGCCGGATGGCCGGGAGCACCTGAGATCGAAGCTGTGGGCTCCCATAGGCGTCCATTAGACGGCCGAAAATACGGGCGCTGGTCTCTGCACATACATACAGGGCGGGAGATAGGGCGGCCAGAAGTTGTTGTGCCGCCACTGCGGCCGGGCCGTAGGGTTCATCCTCCAGGCCCAGGCCCAGGTATCCGGCATGGGCCAGCCGGTTCAGCCAGATAAGGCTCTCCCTGCGCAATGCTGACGCGCCTTCCTCTCCCCACCCCTTGAGAGGCTCTGCGCAGGTGTCGGAAAAGAGGGCCCGGACCTTCTCTTGGATCGCCTTTTCCCTATCCCCGAGATCAAAATTCATGGCTCCTCGGCCTCGTTACATCAGCTTTGAGATAATTTTTTTCTGGATATCAGAGGTGCCTCCGCCGATGGGTGCCAGGCGGCTGTCCCTGAAT
>JAIPDZ010000081.1 GCA_021737425.1 Deltaproteobacteria bacterium | reverse complement strand
CTGTATCCCGCATCGGCACACTCCTCCTTCAGATGATCTTCCCAGATTCTATTTTCACAACCCAAAAAGATCATATCAAACCAGGTGCCGCTGTCACATACAAGATATGGGGGGTACCCATGAAAAACCCGGAAGCGCGCTGTTGAATCCACACCGGGAAAAGGGTCTGTATTTACCATACGGTTTCAAAAGGGCCCATCCTGAGAAATGGGGCAGGACGGGGTTCCTTCAAGGAGCGAGAGAAAATATTTCAAAACAGTAGCAACTGTCTAAGGCCTGGCTGACCAGACCGGTGGCCTTTGGGTGGTCTGGTGCATACAGGAGATAGCCCCGACCGCGGGCGTCCACCGCATGGGCCCGGCAGGGTATGCGAGGGAGCAGGTCCCGGCCGCATGCAGGGGCACGAAACAGGAGATTGCCGGTTTTCCAAACAGATCCGGGGGCTATCTCGGGGTTTTCCATGGCCACCACAATGGTGACCGCTATTTTGATTACCGGGTAGGCAATGGACATTTGTCTGGTTTAAAAAGCGTACGGGTCTTCCTCAGGGAATGGACCTCGGGTCGATCCGGGGTGGGCCGTTCAATGCGCAGGGCCAAGCCTGAGGAACTCAACTGGAGCCTCCTACCATTGCCTGGGTCTGTTGTCAAGAACAAGGAGACTTCAATACCATAAGATGACAAAACGATAAATCTCAACTGGCACAAGGAGGATGTCATGAAAAAGGAAAGGGTGCTGATTATTGATGACGAAAAGGAGAACGTGCGTTATTTGACCACCATATTGGAGGAAAACGGCTTTGATGACATTCACGCCGCCTTTGACGGCGAAGAAGGGCTGGAAAAGGTGGCAGAGGTCTCTCCCGGTCTGATTCTGCTGGACCTGCGAATGCCCAAGAAAAGCGGGATATTCGTATTCAATGAACTCAGGAAAAAGCCTGAGTTTCAGGATATCCCTGTGATCATTCTGACCGGCGAGGGAGGCTTTTTAAAGCATCTCGCTGAATTGCGGGATTTTCACGAGGAAGGTATTGAATCGCTTGAGGAAAAACCCACGGAGGAAGTGCTGAACCGGTTCATTGATTCCCGGCCGGATGCATTTTTGGAAAAACCCATCGAACCGGAGGCCCTCATGGCCTCCATTCACAGTGTGCTGGTCACCCTGGATGAGGTTATCTCGGATCGATGTGAACGGGTCAACGCCCTCCGGAGTCGGAGATTGGAGGAAGGCATTGTTTATAAGGGAAAAACATTTGACAGCAGCGAGAAGAGCCGCTGTAATCTGACCGCGGCGGCCGCCAAAGTGGCCTCTCCCGATTCCAAATTGGCAGAGGACTTTGTGTGGCGCACCGCCGATAATGAGAATGTCTCCATGACCCAATCAGATCTTCTCGCCTTTCATGCGGCCATGACCGACTGGGTCTATGCCAATTACCAGGCCTCATGGACCCATAAGGCGGCCCTTCAGGCCCTGACCACCGTCGAAGCGGTGGAGGCCTATGATATCGAGAGGGGCTGGCCAGGCAGAGATCGCTCTTGAGGGGGTAACCGGTATGCACGGGTAAGGCGGGGTCCCCAGTGACCCATGGGGGCGTGTGAAGCCGTTTTGGGTGAGGTCATGGCCTTTTCCCTTCCGGTCCGCCGGCCCCCACCAGGGGCAACAGTTCGTCATGGATACGGTGGTTCGTGGCCAGGCAATCCGGCCGGTCTATCCGGTACGGCATCCCTGTGCGGGTGGTGCATCGCCCGCCTGCCTCCCGGACGAGGAGGATCCCCGCGGCTACATCCCACGGTTTCAGCCCTGTTTGAAAATAGGCGTCCAGCCGGCCTGATGCCACATAGGCCAGGGCCAGTGCGGCCGAACCGATGACCCGGAGCGTACCGCACCGCAGGAGGGTGAGCCCCGCACAGCCCAGCATCTGCTTGCGCATCTCATTGTTATGCCCCCAGTCCATGGCCACCATGGCGTTCTGTAGGGTCGCGGTTGCGCTCACCCGGATGGGCTGATCATTCACCGTGGCCCCCGCTCCCTGCCGGGCCGCGAAGGTCTCTTCACTCAAGGGGTTATGGACCACGCCCAAAAAAGGTTCGCCGTGTCTCAGCAGGCCCACGGAAACGGCAAACACCGGGTGATGGTGCGCATAGTTGGTAGTGCCGTCCAGAGGGTCTATGATCCATGTATACTCACCGCTTAAATGGTTCGCCCGGGCCTCCTCAGATACTATGTCATGCTCCGGGAACCGGCGGTGGAGGCGTTCGACAATGACCTGTTGAGCGGCCATGTCCGCATCGGTCACCAGGTCTCGGAATCCCTTTGCCGTAATATCCCGATCCAGGGGATAACGCCGGACGATTTCCTCCCCCGCACATCGTGCGGCCTGTATGGCCGTTTCAAGCATCGGGTCCCCGTAAGACGAATGATGGGGGGGGATCGCAGGAGTGCGGTGTTTCATTGCCCTCAGCGGGTTGATAATCCATGTTGTTTTCTTTTGATAAAACGACCCAGGTGCTTATCCTGCTTTGCCGTATGGGTTATCAGCCAATCCACCACCAGAAGTTGAATCCTGAACAGAGTATAGAGCCGATTGCTGTCATCGACCGAGCTGATTTCTTCCTTGAGATTGGCAAACGTGTCTGTGAAATTACGATGCTGGAGTTTTTGATAATGAGTAAAGGGGTAGCCATATTCTTCCATGAGGGCTTCCTCGATGGTAAAGTGAGAGGAGACGTATCGGTCCAGAAATGCGATGGTCTCTTTTATCTCTGACATTTCCACGCCTTTGAATACAACCTCCATCAGTCGGTTGACCCGGGCGAAGAGCTCACGATGCTGCGCATCGATTTCAGGAATCCCGAATTCATATTCAGAGGTCCATACCACCGATTTTCCGATTTCCCCTGTGCTCTCATGGTGACCGCATGCAAAAAACTCCTTGCATCGGTCATAATATATCCGGGCTGGGATGTCCTCGGGATTGATCCGCAGACATTCTTTTAGTAGGGATTGGGCGGTCTGAATATACTGGAAGTGATAGTGGGCCAGTGCCTCCTCGAACGTCCTGCGGGTCCGGAGTTTGCCCTCACGACACGCCGGCGGATCGTTCTCAAAAAGTTCATATACGGATTGGGGTTGAGTCCTCCCTTTGACCTTTACCCGGTCCAAGAACCGAATCCCCATATCCTCCCGGTTATTCAAGTGATGAAAGGTGTTCTCACTGACAAGGATGCGGGTGTGGTATTTCTTGTTCATCTGTTCGATACGCGAGGCCAGGTTCACCGCATCTGAGATGACCGTGGTCTCCATTCTGTTCTCCCCACCCACGGTTCCGAGCATGCATAACCCGGTGTTGAGCCCGATCCCTATTCTGACGGGGGCGTCCCCGGCCTCTTTCCGTGCCGCATTATAGGTGTCGAGTCGATTCAACATGGCCACCGCACATTCAAGGGCATTATCTGCACTTGAGGGGAAAAGGGCCATGATGGCATCCCCCACATATTTGTCAATGATCCCCTTCAGACGCCTGATTTCCGGTTCCATTTGGCTGAAATAGGTATTGAGGAAATGATAATTCTGCTGCGGGGTCATTTCCTCTGAAATGGAGGTGAACCCCCGTATGTCTGAAAAAAGAATGGTCATTTCGGTCTCTATCTGGTTGCCGAGATGCACTTGGGTGATATCTGCCTCCCCCAGCAACTTCAAGAGTTCCCGGGGCACAAACCGTTCATAGGCCTTGATGAGTTCGCTTTTGGTTTTGCGGGCGGATGGCGACAAGACAATGACCCCTCCAGGCGGCTTCACATGGGATTGCCCAATGGGGTTTGGACATACCCTCCATGCATCATCATTTAATGCCCCGGGCGTGGTTGATCATGATGACACTGTGCTTTTTGGTTTCATTGTTCATGGTCTGCAATTTTGTGCGCATCACCGAATCCTCCACGTGAATCTTTTCGGCAAAGTGGGCCTCGTCCAGATCCGCTTCAATATGGGCCGCAAAAGAGTATGCCTCTGCCTCGGTGAGATTTGTCTTTTTGATACTTTCCAAGGACGCATTGACCTTTTGGACAAACTCCTGCAACTCGTTTGGGTCGATTTCGGTACTCCGGATATAGGAACTCTCTTGGCGGACTTTGTCCAGCATTTCATTGAAATAGGCTGCGTGACGCATTTCTTCAATCTTAATGGTTTCCCAAAATTTTTGGACCGGTTTTGAAAACCCCTTTTTTTGGGAAAGAAAATCGTAGATTTTGGCGAGCCCTTGTTCTATTCTTGCCAAGTTTGTGAGTACTTTTTCGATTTGCGAGGCAGTGGTTCCTTCCATCAGAGGCACCCGCGATTGAACTGGGAGAAATGTGAACGAGCCTATCGTGTATATATGAAAACATAGGGGATTTTTGCAGGGATGTCAACTTCGCGACCACCCGGCATTCAAACCCGGTCTATGTGACCGATGGGGTGTTGCATTACGGGGTCACCGATATCCCCGGTGCAGTGCCCCGGACCAGCACCTATGACCTCTCCAACGCCACCCTTCCCTACCTGATGAAGCTGGCAGACCAGGGAACCCCTCAGGCCATCAGGCAGGATACTGGCCTGGCAAAGGGGGTCAATGTCTATAAGGGGGCCATTGCCTACCCGGCAGTGGCCGAGGCCCTTGACCTTGCGTACGCGGCGGTCTCGTCTATGGGGTAGTGCCTTGGGTGCAGATGGGGTGTGACCCGATCTGTTCCCGCAACCTGTTCAGGGTATCTTCTCTCTTTTGAAGCGCCTTTTGGGCTTCACTCAGGGTCACGGCTTCAAATTTTACCCCATGATCCGGTCTGATCTGGCCCAACCAGGGGAGGTCGGCAGAGATGACGGTGGCGATTTTACGATATCCTCCGGTTACGGTCTCCCCCAGCAGGATAATGGGTTGACCGCTCCCCGGCACCTGGATGGCCCCCGGGACCACACCCTCGGAGATAATCGAGGTGGGTAGTCCCTCCTTTGCCGGCAAAAGGGGCCCTTTCAGCCGGATGCCGGTTCGATCGGATTCAGAGGTAACCGTAAACGCATCCTTCAGGAAACGAGTCTTGGTGGCCTGGGGAAAATCCGGTTCCTGGGGACCCCATATCACCCGCAATCGCCAGTTGTCGGCATACTCGGGGACCATGGCCCCATGGAGCCGGTTTCCTGCACACCCCAAGTGGGTGTGAGGGGAATGGGAAGCGAGGAGGTCTCCCTTTTTGAGGGCTCTTCCGTCCAGCCCGCCAAACCCGGTGCTTAGATTGGTAGCCGCACTCCCCATGATTTTTGGCGCCTCAAACCCGCCGCCTACGGTAAGGTAGCTGCGACATCCGGTTTTGGCCACCTGAAAGGAAAGGGTATCCCCTGGATTCAGCAGTGCGGCCTCCCACATGGGCAAGGGCCGGCCATTGTGCAGGGGCTGCATGTCTCCGCCGGTTATGGCCACCACCATTTCGGAGAGGACCTTGGCGCGGAGTCCCATCAGGGTGATTTCCAGGCCCGCCGTGTGGTCCGGGTTTCCCACCAGCAGGTTCCCGATTCTGAGGGAAAAGGCATCCACGGCCCCGCTGGGGGGGACGCCGAATGCCCCGTAGCCGGTTCGTCCCAGGTCCTGCAGGGTGGTCAATGGGCCGGAAGCCAGAATCTGGAGGACCTTTACTGCCGCCACTGGCGAAGCTCCTGCTTTTGGATGGCATAAAACCGGACCCGGTCCCCCATGTGGATGAGGGCCGGAGGATGACGAGCGGGGTCGAAAAGCCTCAAGGGGGTAAAACCCAGTATCTGCCAGCCGCCGGGGCTTTGTACCGGATAGATGCCGGTCTGCTCCTCGGCGATGGCCACCGATCCGGGGGGTACGGCCGTACGGGGTATGTCCCGGCGCGGGGTCACCAGGTTTTGGGGCAATTGGCCCATATAAGGGAACCCCGGGGTAAACCCGATCATGTAGACCCTGTAGTGTGTAGCCGTGTGACGCTGGATGATCGCCTCGGGTGTGGTCTGATGGTAGTCGGCAACCATTGTTAGATCCGGACCATACTCATCCCCATAGACCACCGGCACCCGGTGGGTTTCGGGTTCAGGAAGGGAGGCGGGGTCCATTTCCTGAAGGAGGCCGTCCACGTGAGCCTGTATAAGGGTCGGGGTCAGTTTTAATGGATCAAAGACCAGCAAAATGGAGCGATACCCGGGCATGGTATCGGTGAGCCCCTCCAGCGGCGCTGTTTGTAGCGCCAGGTAGAGACATCTGACGTGCTGATTTATCTCCGGACCGATCTCATTGCCGAGTTCAACAAGCAGGGAACGGTCCCCCATCAGCCGGTATTGAGGGTTGGGGTGAGGCGGGTTCATATCTCTGCTACAAAAATGTGCCGGTGGGGGCCATGCGGATACCTTCCCGGGTGAGGACCTCGCCGATTTTTCTGACCAGGGTCACCGCCTCGGGGTTGTCCCCATGTACACAGATGGTGTCCGCTTCCAACACTACCTCGCTTTGGTCCCGGGCCGTGACCGTGCCTTCCTTTACCATTTTCACCACCCGTTCGGCCACCTGAGTATGATCATGGATCACCGCGCCGGGCTCGCGTCTCGACACCAGGGACCCGTCCGGGTTGTACGCCCGGTCTCCGAAAAACTCAAAGGCCACGCGAATCCCGGTGCGGGCGGGTATGGCTTCAATGGTCTTTCGGTTGGGACCGGCCAATGCCACCAGGATCAGATGTTGATCTACGGCGGCAAGGGCCCCGGCGATGACCTCCCACATTTCAGGGTGGGCCACTGCCATGTTATACAGGGCGCCGTGGGGCTTTACATGCTGAAGGGTCATGCCTTGTGCAGTCACAAAGGCCTGAAGGGCGCCCACCTGATAGGTGACATCATCCTGGATCTCTTCGGGGGTGGTATCCATGACCCGTCTTCCAAACCCAATCAGGTCCGGCAGCCCCGGATGGGCCCCTACTGCCACACCGTGCTGTTTGGCCAGGGCCACGGTGCGCCGCATGACCGAAGGGTCTCCGGCATGAAAGCCGCATGCGATATTGGCGGAGGTGATTAGCGGAATGACCTCTTCATCCAGGCCCAGTCTGTACAGTCCGAAACTCTCTCCCACATCCGAATTAAGATCTATGACGTTTTGCTGACCCATTCCCTCGTCTCCCGTAAGAATATGCGTTTGTTTGTTTTTTTTCTCACTCCATAAAAACCGATCATACCACGAGAATCAATGATCGCCAAACCGAAAATCGGCCCTCCCCTTGAAATAGATTGACAACACCGGCTGTTTTTGGTCAAGTCTTGGAGCGTGTTTTCAGAACCCTGAAACTCGAAAAAACCATTTTGAAGGAGGAAAGCCATGACCGATCTGATGGACATCATCAAACAAAGGCGCAGCGTTCGCAGCTATCAGGCCAAGGAGGTGAGCGACGAGCAGCTGAACCGGCTTTTGGAAGCCATCCAGTGGTCCCCCTCCTGGGCCAATACCCAGTGCTGGGAGATCGTGGTGGTGAGGGACCAGGGGGTAAAAGAGGACCTTGCGGAGGTCCTTCCCAAGACCAATCCGGCCAGAAAACACTTTGCAGAGGCCCCTGTGGTCCTGGCGGTGTGCGGCAAGTTGAACAGTTCCGGGTATTACAAGGGGGAGGTGACCACCAAATTCGGAGACTGGTTCATGTTCGATCTGGGTCTTGCCACCCAGAGTCTCTGCCTTACGGCCCATGACCTGGGGCTGGGGACCGTGATCACCGGCCTTTTTGATCAGGATAAGGCAAAAGGGGTGTTGAACGTGCCCGAAGGGTATGAACTGGTCTCCTTAATCCCGGTGGGATATCCTGCCAAGGAGACGGCCCCTCCCAAACGTCGGGAGATCTCAGAATTCACCCATTACGATTCGTTTTAATCTCTTCCTCGCCCGGCGCGAGGCCCCGGGCGGCCTCGCGCCGGGTGTAATAGATGCGATATAGCGCCGTGATATGGGTGGTGACGGCCAGGATCCAGAGCGCGGCATGGAGAAACCCGAAGATGGACCCTGCCGCCAGGAGAATAATTCGTTCCGGTCTTTCCATGAGACCCACATCACATTTGGCAATCACCAGTTCAGCCCGGGCCCGCACATAACTGATGAGGAATACCCCGCATATGACCACCGCGGTCAGGACGGTCATGAGCACATCGGCGTTGGCTGCAAAATAGGCCAGTACACCGCCGAAGATGACGAAGTCTGAATAGCGATCCACCACCGAATCCATAAAGCCCCCCCATGGGGTGGCCCGGTTTCCGGCCCTGGCCACCACACCGTCCAGCATATCAAAGAGGCCCGCAAAAAGGATGACCCATCCTCCAATGACCATGAACCCGTGGTAATAGAAGGTGGCCCCGATAAAGTTGACGGCCAGGCCGGTGAGGGTCAGGACGGAGGGGGTGATGTGGTGTTGGTGGAGAATCGGGGCGACCTTGGAAAGGACGGATTCGATACCATCTCCGATAATGCTTCTCAACATAAGGTACGACCCTTCGGACGCGCAAGACCCAGGAGGGGCCCCCCGCCCCATAGGTTGAGGCGGGGGATGGGATTATTTGAACAACAGCACCGAATCCAGTTCAGCTTCGGGAACGTCAAAGACCTGGTTGTGGGGGGGAAGCTTTTCAGTGGTGAAAAATTCCGGCAGCCGATCCGCGGCCTTCCCCATGCCGGCCTGAACGTTGAAGTCCTGTTCAATGCCCAGGATTTTCTGGCCCAGTGCACCGATATCGTCTCCGGTCAGGCTGAGTCCGTACTTGGCATTGACCATGTCCACCACGGCGGTAAAGGCATCCGGGTTGTCCAGTACGGGAAAGGCCACGAAAAGACACAACCCTGCCGTATCAATGAACGCTGTGGCGGTCTGGAGATCGCCGGACAATTTGCCCTGGCCTTCAGGGACCAGCGGGTCCACATATCCCCCTACCTTCATGATATTGGTGGCCACTGCATACCCGGCCGTGTGATCCGCGCCCATGGGGGAGGTGGCATAGGTCACCCCCTGGCCTTTTACGGCCCTGGGATCATAGGCGGGAAGGGCCTGATTTTTGACCACCGGGATTCGGCTCACGCCGAAGGCCCTGCCCACGGCCCCGGCGCCCGAACCGATCAGCCGGCCCAGGGGCGTGCCCTTTCCCACTTGGGACAGGATTTCCTCCGCCCCTGCCGCATCCCCGAATGCCTTGAGGCCCCCTTCCATGGCCACGCCAATGGCGGCCCCCATTTCTATGGTATCCACTCCGAAATCATCACATGCCCGGTCCATGCGGGCAATGGCATCCAGATCGTCGATACCGCAGTTGGGTCCCAGGGCCCACACAGTCTCGTATTCGGGCCATTTGGAGACATACCCGCCTTTTTGGTCAACATAGATGCCGGAGCAGTTGATGATGCACCCGCGCATGCACCCATGGGTGGGGTCTCCTTTTCGTTCCACCGTGATTTTGTGGAGGGTTTCACCGCCCACCTTGTCCGCCCCTTCGAATCGGCCGGCGCTGAAGTTGCGGGTGGGAAGGCCCCCGGCCTCATTGATGATGTTGATGAGGATGTCCGTGCCATAGGTGGGGAGCCCCTGGCTGGTCACCGGATGATCCTGCAGTGCCTTGGCAAATCGTTTGGCCGCCGCCTTAAATGCGTCTTTGTCTACGATGGGTGCGGATTCCCCGCCCGCAGGATCCACCACAATGGCCTTGAGCCCTTTGGAGCCCATCACTGCACCTAAGCCCCCCCGGCCGGCGTGACGCGTGGGCCGGAGCTCGCGGTCCGTGAATGCCACACTGGCCCCGCTTAGTTTCCATTCACCGGCCTGACCGACGGTGATGTAACCGCAATCCACACCGAATTCATCCTTGAGGCGATCTACGGTGTCATAGTTCCCCTTGCCTGTCAACTCATCTGCCGGGGAGATTTCGGCGTGATCTTTACTCAAAAAGAGTTTGAACAGTTTGTCCTGTGGCGGCTGACCTTCCACGACAATGGCGGCAATGCCCAGGCGGGCTAGGTATTGACCGGCCTGACCCCCTGAATTGGCCTCCTTGATCCCGCCGGTCAATGGGCTCTTTCCCCCTACTGAGATACGGCCGGAATTGGCGCAGTTGGTGCCCCCCAGAAGCCCGGGGGCGATGATCAGTTTATTATTGGGGCCGATGGGGGAACAACCGGGATTTACCTCCCTCGCCACAATGGTGGAGGTCAGCCCCCTTCCCCCCAGTCCCTGGTATGCTTCGGGAACGGCTTCGTGTTTGACCGAAAGATCCGTCATGTTGACGCGCACAATGCTAAACATAAAATACCTCCTTTCATTCCATTCATTCCATGACGCAGACCGTACCTTCCTTGACAATTTTGAGAAGTGGAGTCGTTCGTCACCTGAATTTAATGGGGTGCACGGTTGGGCTTTGCGTGTACGTAGTAATAGTGCTATACATACCATGAAATATCAAGTAAAACATAGTTAGATCAATTTTGACATAATCATGTTTTGCAGTTCAATTGACAATCTATGGTGGTCTTTGATAAGTAGAATCCAAATTTAGGAGGCTTTATTCGCAGGAGGTACCATAGATGACAAAGCAGCCGATGCTGTTGGTCCTGGTTCCTTTTGTAAATATTTTTGGTTTTAAATGGCCTTGACCCTCTATTTGAGCGCAACCCTCAGAAGCCATGTGCCCGGCTATGACCCCGAGAAGGGCGTGCATGTGGTGTTACAGGAGGAGACCACCGTGGCCGAATTGTGCCGGCACCTGAACATCCCTGTGGATCAGGTCAAAATCGTCATGGTCAACGGAAAGCATGGGACCCTCACGCACAGGCTGAACAGAGATGACCGGGTGGCCCTGTTTCCGCCTGTGGGCGGGGGATAGATCCCGGGAGATTCCCATACCGGGAGGATACTAACAGGAGAATCTTTTGAGTCGAGAATCACAAGCCGTAACCGTTTTGGTGTTCGGGGCGTTGCGCCGCTGGATGGATGAAAAGGGGTTCCCCTATGTCTTGGAGCGGCAGGTTCCAAACCAGGGTGTGCCGGCCCATGACATGGCTGAAGGGATCGGTATCCCTGCAAAAGAGATTGAAGCCGTGTTTCGAAATGGCCGGGTGATCAATATCCATGATCGGGTGCATCCCGGTGACCGGGTGGCCTTTTTCCCGTACGGCACGCCCGGGCCTTACCGTGTTTTTCTGGGCATGGCGCGAGAAAACAAAAACCGGGTAGAGCGGGAAAAGGCCATGGCCGAGGCGAAGAATCGGACGTGAGCAAAAATCCGTCAAAAGATAGCGCATTTCACACATGGGTGAGATCCATGTCCGAAGAGGTGATGGACCCGGCCCGCCGCAGGGTGCGGGTGCTCACCGATGCCCGGGCCGCAGAGATGGTAAAGGAGAGGGATTGCACGTTGCATGATATCTACACCGCGGCCCTGGATGCAGACATCTGTCCCTACCGATATCTTCGCAATAGAGAAACCTTTTCCATGAAAGATCAGCGGGTGCTTTTCAGTTCGCGGGTCGCCGTGGTGGGGGCCGGGGGCCTGGGCGGCCATGTGATACTGCTTTTGGCCAGGGCGGGCATCGGTGAACTGGTGGTGGTGGACCCGGACCGGTTTGACGAGACCAATCTCAATCGTCAGGCCCTCTCAAGTGTGGGATCCCTGGGCCGTACCAAGGCAGGGGAGGCTGCCAGGCAAGTGGGGGAAGTGAACCCGGCGGTCCGGATGGTCCCCCATGAGGCGCGGATGACGGCCGCCAATGCACCGGAACTGATAACGGGCTCGGCCGTGGTGGTGGATGCACTGGATAACATCCCGGACCGGTTTGTCCTGGAAGAGGCGGCCCGGTCTGTTGAAATTCCCCTGGTGCATGGGGCCCTGGCCGGCCTGGAAGGCCAACTTATGACGGTGTTTCCTGAAGATGCCGGCCTCACGCAGTTGTACGGCAAGGGCTCAGGCCGGGCCCACAGCCCAAGCTCGCCCGAGGCCGTTTTGGGGGTCCCGGCCTTTATGCCCTCGCTTTTGGGCACGCTCCAGGCCATGGAAGTGATTAAAATCATCCTCGACCTGCACGGGGTGTATAGAAATAAAATGCTGCAGGTGGATCTGGAAACCGGTGAAATGAATGCCTTTACATTGGATGGGGGATAAGGATGCCCGGTGTGCCCTGAGAGGCCACCGGGCGTTTTGGCTATCTGAAACACTTGCCTGAGCCGGGACCGAAACCGCCCCCCCGGTTTCTACCGTCTCTGGGACCCAATCCTTTTCCGTGCCCTTTCCCGGCACCGGTGGACAGCAGTCGGGTGACCTGCTCAGGGGTAAGGAGGTTGCGAAGGGCCAACCGGAAATCGGTTCGCTTTTCCCCCATCTGTTTCATGAGCGCCCAGATCTCTGCCTGGGTGGCCTTGATTTTTTCCACATCAGGTGCGGTTTGCAGCCACAAAAGCCTCAATTCAGCCTTTTTATTGAATAATTCACTCCGGATAGGTAAAACTTCTTTGAAATGACTTTCTTTAAGGGCCCGCACCTTTTCGGTCTGTTCGGGAGAGAGATTGAGGGCATCCAGCATGCCCAGTCCCATGGAGCCCTCCCCGCAGCGACCTGTGCCGTGGTACCCGGCCACTGCCAGTGTGGTCACGCCCATGAACAGTAAAACTGCTGCCAATATGCCGATCTTTTTCATGTTGTCCTACCTCCTTTTTGATGGGGTACATGGTGATGTAAACCTGGGGGACGATCCCCACGGATCTGCTTTGCTTTAAAAATACTGCAGATCATGTGCCAAACGGTTCTTGATAAGTTTAACCTCTTGAGTTAAAAAGAAATATTTGGGTGAACAAGGGCCTCTCCGGTGGGCGTAAACGGCAAAAAGTGTCGAAGACGAATCATGGCTTCGACGGAAGTGTCGAATCTGGAATAAATGAGATGAAACATCCTCACGACCTATCCGTATCTGAGCCCCCCGGTGGGGGACGGAGATTCCGCCCGTTTTTGCAGCCCCTCGTGGTGGCCGTGGTCGCCTTCCTCCTGGTGGGTCTGACCCTGTTCAGCGGCATCATGGATCTGCGGACCCTGGACAAGACCCTTACCAATTACATGGAGCAGAGGGGGCTTGATATGGTGGAGAATATCCGCCAGGGCGCCGGCCATTATGTTCACCTGCTCCAGCATCGCCCGCCTCCGCTGCTGGATGATTTTGCACTTCCCAATTATGACCAGCCTTCTTTCCCCCTTCAGGAATCCATGATCATCCATCTCATGGATCTCATGCGACATATGGACCTGGAATTGGCCGAGGGCCGGCTTTCCGGGGCCCGACTGAAGGAAACGGCTTCCCGGGAGGGGATCTGGTTTGTGGGGTTCTTTAACCAGACAGGAGTTCCCGTGTTGGCGAACCGTCCGGTTCCCGAGTCTGTTCATCGAGAGGCCGCGCCCGTGCTCCGGGGGGAGAAGCGCATCTTGATCCATGTTTTCGGTCCGCCTGAACCCAGAGAGATCGCCGGGTGGCTGGCCCTGAGGAGAGAATGGGGCAGGGGGAGCATGGTGCTGGCATTGAAACAGACGGATGTACATCTCTGGTGGCTGAAAACCGCTGTACAAAAGGCCCTGCAGGATGTGGGAATAGGGGAGCAGGTGAGTTATGTGCTGGTGAGCGATGGAAGGGGGCGGCCCCTCGCCAGCACGGGCCGGGCCCCTGAGGGCTGGGAGGACGCCATCCGGCAGGGCCGTGAACCCATGAGCCTGCGTATGGACGGTCCCCGGAAAGTGCTTGTAAATGGAGAAAAGCTATTGGAGATCAGCGCACCTGTTCAGTTCGACAAGGGCGTTCCAGGGATGATCCGGGTGGCCCTGTCCAGGGAGAGGGCCGAAGCCCTGCTGGAAAGAGAGCAGAAGCGGGGTATGGTGTTGATGTCCTTTCTGGGGGTTATCGCCCTTTTGTCCATGTGGCTTTTGTATAAAAATCAGAACAGGCATTTAAGGAAGATGAGCGCCATAGAGGAGCGACTGCATCAGGCCCAGAGGCTCTCGGCCCTGGGACGAATGGCCGCCGGAGTGGCCCATGAGATCCGGAATCCGCTCAATGCCATCAGCATGGCGTGCCAGCGGCTCAACCCGGACAATATCCATCTGTTGAGCGGCGTCATCCGGGAAGAGGTGCGGCGGCTGGATCATATTGTGGAAGAGTTCCTGAGTCTTTCCAGACACGGGCGGCTGGCATTCCGGGTTCAGGATATCAAGCCCCTGATCGAGCATATTGTCCGGCTCATGGATGAGGAGAGCCGCTCCAGAGGCGTTCAAATGGTGTGTGAGTGGCGGGAGGGGCCATTGCCCGTGCCCATGGATGTGGACAAGATGACGCAGGCCCTTTTGAATATTATCAAGAATGCAGTGGAAGCCGTTTCAGATGGGGGGCGGGTGACCTTGAGGGTGAAGGAGGTGGGCAAGGCGTGGGCCAGGATTGAGATTTCGGACACCGGTATGGGGCTTACGCCTGAGGCCCGCAAACAGATGTTTGATCCGGGTTACACCACCAAGGAAAAGGGGTTGGGGTTGGGGCTTGCGCTGGCCCACGAAATTATTCAGGGACACGGGGGACAAATCCGGGTGATGAGCGAACCGGATGCGGGAACCACGGTTGAGATTCGCCTCCCCCTGAAACGGTAAGCAGGGGCGTCGGATTAATGGAAAGGACGGCAACATGCATCACATGAAGATACTGGTGGTGGAAGACGGTCCATCCCAGCGGGAGATGCTCAGGGATTTCCTGAAAGGGGAGGGGCATGAGGCAGGTGAGGCCGAGACCGGCGAGGTCGCCCTGGACCGTGTGAAAAACGACTATTTTGATCTGCTCCTCGTTGACTATAAGATGCCGGGAATGGATGGGATGACCCTGCTCAGGCAGGTCAAAGAGCTGAATCCTGAGACGGATGTGATTATGATGACCGCCTATGGCACCATTGAAAATGCGGTTCAGGCCATGAAAGCGGGGGCTCTCGATTATATCACCAAGCCGATTGATCTGGAGGAAGTGCATATCCTGGTGGAGCGGTTATGGGAGCGGCGCAGGCTCCTGCAGGAAAATAAGATGCTGAAAGCGGAATTGAACCGCAAAGCGGTGACCGCAGAGCAGATTATTTACAGAAGCCCTGCCATGGAAGGGGTGATCAACCTGGCCGGGAGAGTGGCGAACAGCCGCGCCGCGGTGTTGATAGAGGGGGAAAGCGGCACCGGCAAGGAGCTGCTGGCCAAGCTGATCCATTCCCTCAGCCCCCGTTCCTCCAGATCCATGACCGTGGTGAATTGCGCGGCCCTTCCTGAAAACCTCCTGGAAAGCGAGTTGTTCGGCCATGAGAAGGGGGCCTTTACCGGTGCCTCCCAGAGGCGGACGGGCCGGTTCGAAGAGGCGGATGGGGGGACCCTTTTTTTGGACGAGATCGGAGAACTCTCTTTGCCGGTCCAGGTCAAACTGCTCCGCTTTCTCCAGGAAGGGGAGTTTCAACGCCTGGGGGGGAACAAGGTCCTTAGATCCGATGTGCGGGTGATCAGCGCCACCAACCGGCAGTTGAAGACGCGAATAGAAGAAGGCGCTTTCAGGGAGGATCTCTACTATCGATTGAATGTGGTGGCCGTCACCATTCCTCCGCTCCGGGAGCGAAAGGAAGACCTTTCGCCTCTGATGGACCATTTTTTGACCCGTTTTTCCCGTGAAAACGGAAAACCCATGGAACGGGTCCTCCCCGAGGCCAGGGACCTGTTGTTCAAATACGACTATCCCGGGAACGTGCGGGAGTTGGAGAATATCATCGAACGGGCCGTGGTCATTGCCCGGGGCACGGCCATAACGCCGGACGACCTGCCGTTCAGGCGGGAATCCATGCCTTTCGGGAACCGGGACCGCGGCCCCGCGAACCTCAGGGAAGCGGTGGAAACCCTGGAGCGGAGCATGATTCAGGAGGCCCTGGACCAGGCCGGCGGACACCAGACCCGCGCCGCTGAATCCCTCCACATATCCGAACGCATGCTCAGATACAAGCTCAAGAAATACGGGTTGAAGGGGTAGGAAGGGTCGAGGTTGACGCCCCATGATGTTGTGTCCTTTTCCCTTGACACCCAAACGGAATCTCCATATTGTCCATGGCGTGGGAAAAGGCGTTTTGGTGCCGATAAAGAGATGTGCTTGGGTAAATTTAGGGTTTTACTAATCCTTAACCCAAGTAGCATAAGGAGGATGGACCATGAGGACACAAGCATGGAAGGTGGCGTTGGCCCTTATTGTCGGAATAGCCCTGATCATCCCAGC
>JAIPDZ010000080.1 GCA_021737425.1 Deltaproteobacteria bacterium | reverse complement strand
GGACGGAATTGTTCCATGATCCCGTTATCGTCACGGCAATCCTGGATCGCCTATTACATCACAGTACGGTCATAAACATCCGGGGCAATAGTTACAGGCTTAAGGGAAAAACTGCCGGACAGGCTCTGCAGGAGGATCAGAATACAGACAAGGGTGGCTCACTTTTCACGACCGAAAATGGCTCACTTTTAAAAGACCGTTGACAGCGGATCACGCGCGGCTGTAAGCCGTCGCGTGCATCCGGCTTGTTGGGAGTTTCCTCCTATTTCTGCGACGGAATCAGATCGAGCAGTGGTAAGGTTATTACAAAACAAATGATCGTGAGCCACCAGATTAGCGCAAAACGCTTGCTCAGGCCTGCTTGAAAGAAAATCTGCCCAAAGCTCGTGACCGCACACGCACCCATCAGGAGAAGTCCGGCCCACCTGATCACTTGGCACAATAGCCGACTGTCTACGGGCACGAAGAAGCAGATCGGAGAAACGAGCAGCATCGCCAAGAACACAACCCAACTGATAATCTTGGTCTTCACCGTCCACCACGGACAGAACGCAACAATGTGCGACTCGAAGGCCTCCTGCACCAGAAAAGCTAGGATGCCGAGAAGCGACAACACGCAGGCGATGAGTAGCCATGCAGATCCCTTTAGATCAATTCCCTGGATTCTTGTCACAAGGAAGGCGGCCTCGAAGGCGAAGACCGTGCCTAGACCGCCGATTAGGAGAGAACTCCCGACCGGCGTAAGGTTGTGTGCGCAAAGCATGTCCTTGATCTGAGAAACGGCCGCCGCTGGATTGCGGAGAATGGTGATCCTTTCTCCGAGGGTGCCCAGTGATTTACAGAACCATCGTGCGTTCCCGATTGCAATAAGTCTGTCGGGAGTAAAATCTACTACGGTCTTGCCCAGCACACCCGAAGTCTCTGGGCCGACCTGGGAACGGAGGTTCACAGGATTGCGGAGTTGTAGCGAGGCGAGCTGCTTCTCAATGCGAGAGGGGAGGTCAGGTATCAGTAGTGCACAAACGCCCTCGATGAATGGGTTGACATCGTGCAGACAATAGATCGGAATGGTTTCTTTCGGGAGTTCCTCTCTTGCCGCCGTCCATTTCTGTTCAAGCGTCGCAACAGCCTCGTCAAGAGGTTGGCAACGCTTAGTCTGCACCCGTGCAATCTCCTGCATGGCGATATGGTTGTTGTTGTCCCAAGTGAGAGCCGACAGCCAAGACTCAGATACCCGAAGTTGCTTAGGCGCAAAGACAGTCTCGAGATCGACACGGTACATTAGGAACTGCACGACACAGCGACATGTTATGCAGGAGAGGCGAGCCGTCCGATTGGCCGCCGCAAGGACACTGGATAGGGTAGAGGACCATACGGAGCGAGTGTGACAGCGGATTGAGTTAAGCAAGCGTAGCATGCGGTTGCCTGTGATCTGTAAGTATCGTTACATTGTCTGTCTTTTCATGCTCCCAACGCCGCTCTTCAGCGGGCGCGGCTTTTTGCGATCCGCTGCAAGAGCATGGTTATAATGCGTTTAGTTCAGAGCTAATATTTTATATATCCCAAATATCCTGTGAAAAATGATATCACTATATTTATTCCAATATATAGAGCTGGCCCAAACTTCCCAGGAATCAGAGGTATATCTGTAGTTCTAGCAAAGGACCTCAAGGCCACTCTTATTTCAAACTCGGGCTTCTTTGTTGAAGGCTCTTTATTTGATAATGAATCGCGATAACCTATATGCCATTGCAGTTCATCGCTAATTTCCTCAAAAATTGCCTCCCCCCGTTTTCGCAGATTTTCATAATATATGGTCACTCCAAAACAAAAAAAGGTGAAAAAAATTGAGAACAAGCTAGCTTCTTTAAATGGAAAAATTCTCGGCGACAAGGAGCTAAGAAAGAGGATAAGATTGATTGATGTAATCAGAAATATAAGATACCCAACAAATCTAAGGTACTTTGTTATCTTATGTAAGTATTTCAAAGAAAATCCTTTGAAATCATCGTCATAATACATTTTGTTGGACATAATATTAATCCCCACCGATAGATTCAGTTAGCGTTCGAAGAAGATTTACTTGGAGCCTTATCCTATCTGAATCATCAAATAGGCCAGATACCCTACCTTTTCCATAAAATTTATGAATAACCGAGCAATATTCAACAACATGGTGGATGGATTTTGCCTCTCCCAAATTATCATAATATTTGCCCTGTTCATAAAACTGCAAAATGGATTCTCTATAATCCCACCATAAATCTGCTTTTGTAACAACAGTTATGATCCATTTTATAAGTTCTGGTGTCCCAAGAAGGGGGGTCCATTTTTTTATAGCTTCAATTTCATTTTCGCGATGACGCTTAAGAAAGTTAGCTCTGAAGCTTCCATCTTTCCTATAAACTTTATCAACTCCAATTCTGTATTCATGGTAACCATAACTTACGACATTTATTATACCTGATATTTTTTCTTTCATTACATCTAACATACCTTCTTTTCTATAATATTTGTGTTCTGCTTGGCCCGGAGTATCTATGAGAACAAACGGCTTTTTTGCAATTTTTATATGCTGCTTTTTTATAAATTCAGTACGATTCATATGGTGAATAGCTTTTGGGGTGATTTCAGTTAATGATTGAACGAGATTAGTCTTACCCACACCGGTAGAGCCCAGCAGGAGGATTTTGTGCTTTTTCTGAAAAACAGTCACAAGTTTGTCAAACCAGCCTTGTTTTATAGCTATCTTGATAAGTTTCTCAGCCACCTTTGCCTCAAGACCACCACCTGACATGTCATTATCCTCGATTGAATTGTTCATTTATTACTCCATTTTGGATTAAACCCATTAATGGACGATGAAAAAAATATTGTAGCATTATAACACGCTGCGGATGGCATCCGCAGCGTGATGGCTCGGCGCGGAGCGTCCGAGCCATCGATTGAACTCACTGGTTTTTACGAAGCGCAGCGGAGTAAAAATCCAGTGCAGTGATTTGTTATACATTTTTTGTACGATAGTCATCGATTACAGTTTTTAGCTTGTCGAATACTTCCTTAAAACCATCAAAATTTATATGTTGCTGATTCTCCCTTACCACCTTTTCGGCGAAAACAATTTTTCCATATTCTTTTTCCGCATCAAGCTCTTTCTGACGATTGAAAACTTTTCCATCTACTTTTTTCATAAGGACTTCTGGTTCAAATAAATCCTCTATCGCTTTGCCCTTATCTTTAGGTATTATTAATACATATAAGTTCTCAACAAAATGATAAAATTCCTTGATTTCCTCACTGTTTTTTATCTTGAGCTTCTTTTTAATATCTTCTGCTCCATCATCATTATCTATAATGACAACTACAGGAAAAGACTTTCCACCTACATTAAACGTACACATATTTTTTTCGAATATTTCCATTAAATGCTTTAAGCCAGATGTTCCAGTTGATATCGCAAAAACATCTCTAAGCTTCTTTGAAAAATTCAGAAAGTTTATTTTATATTCAGTGCCATCATCGTTCAATTCAATAAATTCATTGTAAGTTTTTGCCAATTGTTTTAATGCGCACTTCAGATAGATAATGTCAGTTTTTCCTTCACATACAATAACTGGCATTTGCATTGAATGGAAATGCTTATAGAATAAAAAGTCTCTATGCAATTTTGTTATTGCGTTTGGATGAAATCTCCTATCTCCTAATTTCGCGGTATCATGAGGTCTTTTAATTTGATAGATGAAATTCAGGATACCTTCAAGCTGGCTTATTGTTGTCCCTTTGTCTTCATTGTTATCTGTTTCACCTGATGAATCGTCTTTATTGTTTAAATAAAACTCACCAGTATTAAAGAGTTCATGACACATTGATCTTGCAATCTTGTAGTATTCTCTTTTTATATTCACTTTTTCATTTACAATAAGCCCTGTTGCCATTTGGCGGGAAGTTTTAAACTGCATTGATGTTTTTTTTGTGTTTAAACTGAAACCTACTTTATCAATTTCTTTTATCAATCTACTCCCTGCAACCCAATTATTGTCGTCCTGCATGATTGCTATTGACTCTGGAAAATCTTTTCTATTAGTTGAGAAAGTCAAGTCATCTGCATATCTTGAATAGGTGCATTTAGCCCTCTTTGACAAATTAGCCATTCTAATATCTAATAAATGCCCTATTAAATTGGAAATTATCGGCGAGCAAGGGCTTCCTTGTGGTAACTCATTATTATGACATGCAATTTGGGCAATAACTGTAGCAACATTGGGATCTAAACTAAAGTGACGGTTTTTAATAAAGAAACCACGAACACGACCAAAATTTATAGATGGAAAGAAATCCTGTATATCGACATTGAAAACATATCGTTTGTTCTTATGATTTTTTGCATTTGAAACAATAGAATGATTTTCTATAAATCCATGAGCCAACGATTTCTTTCCGGATTCTTTACTAATTTGATTAAAGCACTCATTTAATAAGTCAGCTAAACGCCTTTGGAGCTTTTTTAATTTCTCTGTAGGTGCTTTTATTAGGCGTTTCCCCCCATTTTTCTTGGAGATCTCGAACTCTATGTATTTATTGTTTTCTGGAATTTTATATAAAATGTATGAGACAGCCTTTGGCTTGAAACCAAGCAACACTGCAAGATCACTGAGCGATTTTGCTTCTCTTAATTTGATTAATCGCGACACTTATTCCTGTTCCTCCAAAATATAAGTGGCCCATGGACACTCTTATGCGAGAGTAACACAGTATACTGGGACATAAAATACACTGCAAAAAGGATAGCCAGGAAGCAATCCGCCCTGACATTGGTTTCTTATATTGCGATACACAATAATAAATCTGTCCATGGGCCACACACTTTTCATCTTAAATTCATTGCTTATGCCTCATTTAATTATGTCCTCCTTAACTGGTATGTTAATGTATAAGGGGCGCTATAACCGGAAAATTGGCCGCAGGCCAAATTTTCCGGTTAATAGTTTGGTTATGCCATTGTTTTTATAGAATTTGTCCTTCCAACTAACAAAGACACAAAATCTGCTATACCCAGAATAGCTTTAACTTTTTCTGATAAAAGAACAAGAAAAAGAGCTTTTGAAACGTCTAATGGAAGTAGTTGATGTAATTTGTCTATTTCTTCTTTTTTTGTTTTATCATCATGATATTCAAACGAGTTAAGCCAAAGAAATAGAACTTCTTCCGAGTTAATTATCTTTCCATTTACCCTTAATTGCATTGACCCTTGAAAGCTAAGTCCGTCAAAAACTTTCCGATGTTTTTTTATGATAGATCTGACGTATGAATTGTTGAATTTTCTTGCAATTATTCCTGTAATTTTATTGTAGCTCGCTGTCTGGTCATTAAGAATGAACAACCGCAGCCTATGCAATAGAGATAATATTTTTTCTTCGTCTGGCAATTTCACATTGAATGATGGTTCTTTACCTTGAGTGAATATCCCACCTAAATTTGTAGGAATACCATCCTTTACTATACTTAGTGATACAAGCTTGTCAGTGTTTGATAGATAATCTTTTAGTAGAGATATTTCAGAATCTTCGAATTCCGCGTTCGCGTCTTCTGTGGCTCCTGACTCAGGATCTGTTAAGGTGATAGTGATTGTTTGCATATGATGTTAACCGGCATAACGTGGAAGTGAGTGACCTGCGCGGCTTTTGGCGCAGGCCGGCATGCCTGAAAGGTTATGCACGTGTGCGCATTTGGCCGCATTTCGACTACCGGGCAGGGCTACTTGGTAAGTAGCTTGTAGTTTTCTATGTAATGATGTCCTTCGGGAATGACAACAGACTCACCGCACTTTGGACAAGAGATGTTATTTACATTAATTTTGCCATTGTAAGTGACCCCTTCCGGCATATCTAAAGTGATTGAAAAATTGGCACCACAGGGGCATGTGTGGTCTCTGGTTACCTGAACATAGAGCTCTGCGGAAAGCACCCCATCTTTAAGAGTTATCCTTGGCATGTGATTTTCCTCCTGACCAGTGCGAGCATTGATGATGCATAACAGTTTTAATAGATGGAAAAATTTCTATCTATTGCCCTTATATCATGGAAAATTTTCCATCTATTGTCATATTAGGATATGAAATATGGAAAAAAGCTTATTGACTTTTCCATCTATTGCATAATAGGCTTGATAGCATGGAAAATGCAAGTAAATTTCGCCCGGATCCTAAGCTTCGGCTCATGGATCAGGTTCGCCAGGTATTGAGATATCACCATTACGCCTACCGCACCGAGCAGACGTATTGTGACTGGATCATGCGCTATATCCGGTACCATGGAAGTAAGATCCATCCGAAAAATGTGGGGAAAAGGGAGATCGAGGCCTTCTTATCCCATCTGGCGGTGGACCAAAGGGTCGCCGCTTCCACTCAGCGTCAGGCCTTAAACGCCATTGTTTTCCTGTACAAAAACGTCCTTGATATCCCTGTGAATGAAAAGCTGGAACCTGTCCGTGCCAAAAGGTACGCCCGGCCTCCGATTGTCATGTCCCAAGGCGAGGTTCAAGCGGTCCTGGGGCATATGCAGGGGCTCCATCTTCTCATGGCAAAGCTTTTGTATGGTGGCGGTCTGCGGTTGATGGAATGTGTTCGCCTGCGCGTTCGCGATCTTGATTTTGATCGAAAGCTTATTTACATCCGGGCCGCCAAGGGCGGCAAGGACCGCACCTCCCTGTTTCCGGAATCCATTCACGCTCTCATGAAAAGTCAGGTTGAAGCGGTTCAAAAACTTCATCAACAGGATCTGGCAGACGGGTATGGGGCAGTGTATCTCCCCGGAGCCTTGGCCAGGAAATACCCCAATGCCGCCACGTCTTTTGGCTGGCAATATGTGTTCCCCTCCAAAAACCTGAGCACCGACCCCCGCTCGGGTAAGACGCAGCGGCACCATGTGCTGGAGTCCGGTCTTCAGAAAGCAGTGAAGGCCGCTGTAACCAAGGCCGGACTTACCAAGCCTGTGGGTTGTCATACCTTCCGCCATTCTTTCGCCACCCACCTGCTGGAAAACGGGGTGAACATCCGGGTGGTTCAGGAGTTGATGGGCCATGCCGATGTCAAGACCACTGAAATCTATACCCATGTCATGGAAAAGGACATTTCCGTGGTCCGGAGTCCTCTGGATGGGCTTGAATAAGTAAATTGGCCCAGTTATCCCGCCCTCGGGCTGTCAGTTCAGATGCTCGGACCAAACGCGGGCGTCTGGCCCTTAAAATTCCGGATTCGTAAACTCGATTTTGCTCCCGACAGACAACGACCTGTCAGGAGCGGTGTGGGCACAATTTGAGAGGATGTTCCATGAATGGGGTTCCGGGTTGAAGGGTTTCCCGCCGTTCGGCGGGATCTTCGACAAGGTTTCCCCGCTCTAAGAGCGGGAATCTGCGACAGGATCAACGTTTCGCGCTATGAGCGAAAATCTTGGACTTACGGTTGATCATTGAAAATGATATTGAAAATAGAAGGAAAGTCAAGGGAAATATGATGAAATTTAGCAGGGTGAACATCATATTGGACAGGATCTACGGGATGGACAGGATTTACAGGATGATTTGCCTCCCGCGCTACGGGGATGAAAGGCACTATTCGTTTATGGAACTATCCCGTCAATCCGGTTAATCGTGTCCAAACCTCCCCATGGGGTTCAGATTGTCTGTTCAAAAAGTACCACTTTGAAAGTAAGGACAAGTCATGGGGAGACCGAAGAATGAGTATCCCCTTTCTGAAAATTTAAGACCTTGGCTTGCACTGCCTCCAGAATCGAATCACGAATAAAAGAACTTGCTTCCAGTATTTCTACCCCAATTAAATCGCCGTTATCATTTATCTCAGCCGTCACATTTGGGCTCACTTCCACACTATTGGCCTCTTTTTCATCAGAAATAATTAGGTGCAATACATCCTCGTCTTTAAAATATGTCATTTTTGTCTTATTCATGGATGGAAACTATCTTAACATCCATTCGGTCTTAAAGCAATACCGAAGCTTATCATATTGTCCACACTGTTTGGGGACCACTTCTGACGTATCACATCGGACAGGATTTACAGGATGATTTGCCTCCCGCGCTACGGGGATGAAATGCGGTATTCGTCTATGGAACTATCCGGTCAATCCGGCTAATCCTCTGATTTCTTCCAAGATGGTCGGTTGAAAGGATTCTGCTGAACGGACAGGAGACCCTCTATCTGCCTAAACTGCCCTGTTTTCTCGGGGGTTCTCACCAAAACGGGCTCTTTGCCTGCAAAAAGACATTGACAATTGAAATTATCATGATAAATTCAAGTAACGCTTCATTTTAGAGGTATTTTGGAATGATCAGGAGAAAACTGCATCTCCCTCCTGCAGGAGTGGAGACATTTTTCCTATGGGGGCCGCGACAAACCGGGAAATCAACGCTCCTGAAAGCCACCTACCCGGATGCGGTCTGGATCGACCTCCTCAAAGCCGACGTGTTCCGCCGGTATCTCAACAACCCTGAATTTCTTCGCCAGGAAACCCCGAGTATGGAAAAAGCGCCATTTGTGGTGATTGACGAGGTCCAGAAACTGCCGGTGCTGCTCGATGAGGTCCATTGGCTGCGCGAAAACCGCGGCATACATTTTGCCCTTTGCGGATCAAGCGCCAGAAAAGTAAGACGCGGCCACGCCAATCTTCTGGGCGGGAGGGCCATACGCTACGAATTGTTCGGTCTCACTGCTGCGGAGTTGAAGCCTGACTTGGAACTGAGCAGGCTTCTTAATCACGGCTATCTTCCGCCGATCTATCTCGCCGACCGGCCGCAGCGATTATTGAACGCCTATGTTGCCAATTATCTGAAAGAAGAGGTGGCCGCCGAGGGGCTTGTACGGAATTTACCTGTTTTTTCAAGTTTTCTGAATATGGCGGCGCTTTCAGACACAGAGACGGTGAACTTCTCAACCATTGCCCGCGATTGCGGCGTTTCGAGCCAGACCATCAAAGAATATTTTCAGATTCTGGAAGACACCCTCTTGGGCAAATGGCTGCCGAGTTATCGAAAACGCCCCAAGAGACGGGTTGCCGCATCACCAAAGTTCTATTTTTCGGATGTGGGTGTTGTGAATTTGCTGGCAAAGCGTGGCCGCATGGAACAAGGCTCTGAATTGTTCGGCAAGGCCTTTGAAAACTGGTGTTTTCATGAGTTGACGGCCTATAATGCGTACGCTGAGGCATTTGCGGAGATGTTTTACTGGCGGCTGGCAGGCGGCACAGAGGTCGATTTTATCGTCAATGACATGGCGCTTGCCATCGAATCAAAGTCGGCCCGAAAGGTTTCAGCTCAACACCTCAAGGGGCTTCGAAGCCTCAGGGCGGATCACCCCAACATCCAACGGAGGCTGGTCGTGTGTTGCGAGGATAAACCCAGAATTACGGACGACGGCATAGAAATTATTCCTGCAAAGGATTTTGCAGAAATGCTGTGGAGCGGGGAATTCTTTTAGGTGTTGGGGTTTCAAAAAGGCAGGTCGTCGTCGGATGGGTCGCTATTGTGGGAATCGTCCGTGGAGTCCGGCGTGACATCGTTCCATTCGGCCTTCTGTTCCAGTTCCCACTGGTATAACTCTTCGTACATTTCATTTTGGAGGAGCCAGATGGGATCGGCATTCTGCCGGATGAATTCGTCCACCGGGATTCCGTCAACGGTGGGTTCCCGCTTCACGCGCTTCTGCTTGCCGTTGATAAAGATGGTCTTGTACTCACGCCGGCGACGTTTCTTTTCCCTTTTCTCCGCCGCGGTCAGCTTTCGTTTTGGTTTGGCCATGGGATTACAGATGTCCTTTCGGGTATTCTTAATGGGGACAGGCTTTACAGGAGTGCCTCCCATGAGACCTTCAATTTTGTCTATGGGACGCCTCCTGCTCCACTGTTTCAATCTTTGACAATTCATCCATCATCCGGTGTTCAGCATGCCACAAATCGTAGGCCTGCTGCATGCGTAACCACAGTCCAGGCCCGTTGCCTGCAAATTTTCCAATTCTGAGGGCCATCTCAGTCGAAATGGGATGTTTACAGGCCAATATCCGGTGAAGTTGCTGGCGAGAGATACCGAGCCGTCTTGCTGCCTCACTCACTGACAGATTGAGGTTTTTAAGTACATCTTCCCGCAGAATTTCACCAGGATGGACCGGTGGTCTTTTCAAAGGGCGTTTAACTGAGTACTCGGTCATGACGCTACCTCAATGATATTGTTCAAAATCAACCTTTAATGCATCACCATTGTCCCATTGAAACGTGATACACCATGGACCATTAACATGAATACTGTAACGCTTCGGTCTGACCTGAAGTCCATGGAAATTGAAACCGGGCAAGTTCAATTCTGTCAATGATTCCGCTTGATCCAAAGCATCTAAACGTCGAAGGGCGCGAGACTGAAGATCCTGCCTCATCTTACGAGAACGACCTTGTTCAAATAGTTCAGCCAGTCCTTTGTGCCTGAAGCTTTTGATCATATTCTATAGTGTAACATGAATTATTACAGTGTCAACAGCAATGTTACACTTCATCTCCCAGGGTGAATACCATATTGGACAGGATGTACGGGATGAACCTGTTTGACAAATCGAATTGGCCTTCTTACAGTGTTCCACAGGGTGTTCTCTACCCCAGCAAAGATTTGATCAGCTCTCCCGGGCCTGAGACCCTTCTGGAAAGGATTTGACCTCGCCCTTGGCCCGAATTTTGCTCATAAAAATATGAGGGGTCCAAGGCCCCCAAGGCCGCCTCCCGAAGGCCGGTGGGGCCCCGGGAGCTGTGTTTGTAGAAAGGATAGGGAATTCATGTCCAAAACTGAAATTTTAAAGGCCCAATCGGGCACCGGGACGGGACTGGAAATGGACCGCCAGCTCCGGTCCGTGCTGGAAAACCTGGCCCTGGTGGCCATTATGGTGGACAACCGGGGAAGGCTCTCCTTTTGTAATGATTTTTTTCTCCGCCTGACCGGATGGAGCCGATCGGAAGTCCTGGGCAAAAACTGGTTCGGCACCTTTGTTCCGGTGGAGGTACAAGATGAGTTGAGGCGGTCTGTTTTTCTCAAGACCTTCAAGACCGGAGAATTCCCGGTTCACCATGAAAACGAGATCATCACCAAGAGCGGGGAGAGGAGGCTCATCGCCTGGAACAATACGGCCCTGTTCAACCCACAGGGGGAGATCCTGGGGCTCACCAGTATCGGGGAGGATATCACCGAACGCAGACAGGCCGAGAAGGCCTTGAAGGAATCCGAGGCCCGGTACCGTCAGCTGGTGCAGTACGCGCCCGCAGGCATTTATGAGTTTGACCTGCAAGACCGGCGGTTTCTGAGCGTCAATGATGTGATGTGCGAATACACCGGCTATTCCGAAGAGGAATTCCTGGAACTGGACCCGTATGAACTCCTGACCGAAGACAGCCGGGCCGAACTCAATCACCTGCTGGAGGAGGTCTTTTCCGGAAACCGCAATCCGGATCCGGTGGAATACCGGTTAAGGGGAAAGAACAACCGGGAGTTCTGGGTCCTGGTGCATGCCAACTTCTATTTCGAGGGGGGCGTGCCCAAGAGGGCCACGGCCGTGGCCCATGACCTTACGGCCATTCGAAAGGCCCAGGAAGAAAAAAGGCAGCTGGAAATGCAGCTCAGACGGGCCCAAAAAATGGAGGCCATCGGCACCCTGTCGGGCGGGATCGCCCACGACTTCAATAATATCCTGAGTATCATCCTGGGCAATAGCGAGCTGGCCATTGGGGATATCCCGGAATGGAGCCCGGCCAGGAAAAACCTGGAAGAGGTCCGCCGGGCCTGTGACCGGGCCAAGGAGTTGATCCAGCAGATCCTGAGCTTCAGCCGGCACACCGAATCGGAAATGAAGCCCATCCACCTGGCGCCCATTGTCAAGGAATCGCTCAAGCTGCTGCGCCCCTCCATTTCCACCGGCATTGAAATCCGTCAACACATGTCGGCCCGGAAGGACACCATCCGGGCCGATGCCACCCAGGTTCACCAGGTCCTGATCAACCTGTGCACCAATGCGGCCCACGCCATGGAAGAAGAGGGCGGGACCCTCGAAATTGAATTGACTGACCAGATCCTGGACGGACCGGCCGCGTCTTCTTACCCGGAGATGGAGCCGGGGCCCTATGTGGAGCTGTGTGTGAGGGACACCGGCAGCGGGATGACGCCGGAGATCCTGGAACGGATCTTCGATCCCTATTTTACCACCAAGGATAGGGGCAAGGGGACGGGAATGGGACTGGCCGTGGTGCACGGCATCGTGAAAAGCCACGGGGGGGCGGTCTCGGTCTCCAGTGTACCCGGGGAGGGGACCGCATTTCATGTCCTCTTCCCGGTGGTCCAGGAGGAACAGGAACCACAGCGTCCGGAAGTCCCCAGGGGCGAGGGCCTGCCCCGGGGCCATGAAACCATTCTTTTTGTGGATGATGAGCCGGCCATGGTGTCGCTGAATCAACGGCGACTGTCCCGTCTGGGATATCGGGTGGAGGTCCGGACCGACCCGGTGGAGGCCCTGGAGTGGTTCCGGGAGCACGGGGATCAGATCGACCTGGTGATTACGGACACCAGCATGCCCCGCCTGGCCGGAGACCAGTTGGCGCGGGAACTTCTGAGACTGCGCCCGGAGTTGCCCATCTTGCTGTGTACCGGGTACAGCGATCGAATCGATCAGGAAAAGGCCGGGGAGATGGGGATCGCCGGGTTTGCCCTGAAGCCGTTGGATACACGGCAATTGGCAGAGATGATCCGTCAAGTCCTGGACCGGTAGACAGATTTTCGGATTGTTCAAGAAATCTGTTTTTACACCAGCAGGCGCAGGAACCGCTCTATTCTCACAACCCAGGTTTTCTCCTCATATTTTTTGAGTACATCTCTTGTATTAACGTAGGGCCCGCGCAAAAATAACTGCACATTTTCCCATCTCGGCTCCGGGCCATCTTCGGCCGCTACTCAATCGTGAAGTCCTCCAAATAGTTTACTATTTCTGTGGCTCCTCTCAATCGCGACAACCAAATCTGCCCCAAATCTGAGCGGCAATTCTGGCAACTTATTTTTGCGCGAGCCCTTAGCATGTTGAAATAAATACCTCCGTATGGCCTGTAACCCCGTTTCAGAGGCCCAAACTGTTACCCGGAAAGCAAGTCATCAGCAAAATGCAAATGAATATCAAGTTGAAAGGCGGCATGCTGAAAAAATAATAAGAAACTTAATCCATCCGCTGATATCCTCTGTTCTGGTTCTCAACTTATTTTTCTTTCACTTCCCACAATATCCCCCATTCCGTTTGGTTTTAACTGGGTTGCACATGGTGTCATAAACGGGAAGGTGTTGGCTTTCTTATTGGCAATACGAGGGTTGAAAGGCATTAATCTCGCATTAAGAATTGCGGATAACTTGTTTAAAGGGTGTCGTTCTGGTAATATTTAAGAAAAAGAATTATGGCCAAAGGAGCATCTGCGTGGAATTTGATATTCATCATTATGATGGCATCTTTGAAATCAGGACGTACGGGGATGCCGAGTTCGAGAAATTCAGGGATATCCTGGAGGGGTTGGTTACCCATGAGAAATGGAAGCCGGGCACGCCGTTTTTGATGAACCATACGGAACTCAATTCCGCCACTCTGACAAATGAAGACATGAGGCAGATCGCAGAGCTCAATGGGCAATACAGTGCCAAGGTGGGGCCGTCAAAGTGCGCGCTCCTTCTTCCCCGTGATCTGGAGTATGGCATGGGCAGAGCTTGGGAGGCATTTGTGGAAGACAAATGGGATGCATCAGAAGAGCTGTTCAGATCCAGGGAAGAAGCCGTTAAATGGTTGTCCGATTAGGGATTTGACTGGGTTTGCCACTTGCTGTTACAAACTATGTGCGCGCAGCACAGGTCTGACTTTCTATGCTGTTTCGAGTTCCGGAGGCAAGTGTGGAATCATTGCATATGTAGGCACCGATAGGGTCGAGCAAGCGGAGTCAGTACGCGGTAAAGGGAAGTAGCGTCAATAGGGATAAGGCTTTTTCCTACCAAAGAGACATGCGTCGCATTGGGCATGTCTTGGTCTCTCAGGGCTGCTCAATCCCTGCGGTCCTGAAGGCGGCATGCATCATTTCCACGGCTTCTTCGATCACCTGTTTAAGGTGGGCCTCTCCCCTGAAGCTCTCTGCGTAGATCTTGTTAATGGCCTCGGTCCCTGAGGGGCGGGCCGCAAACCAGGCGTTTTCCGCCACCACCTTAAGACCGCCGATGGGGGCCCCGTTGCCCGGGGCGTGGGTCAGTTTGGCCGTAATTTTCTCCCCGCCCAGTTCCTCTGCCGGCACCATCTCGGGGGAAAGCCTTTTGAGTACGGCCCTTTGTTCCTCGGTGGCGGGAATGTCGTTTCGCTGGTACACGGCCTCGCCGAACCGCTGTTCGAGATCGGCATATAATTCATCCGGGTACCGGCCGGTCCTGGCGGCAATCTCCATGGCGAGAAGATTCATGATAATGCCGTCCTTGTCGGTGGTCCAGACCGTGCCGTCCCTGCGCAGGAATGAGGCCCCGGCGCTTTCCTCGCCCCCGAACCCGTAGGTCCCCTCCAGGAGCCCGTCCACAAACCATTTAAAACCCACCGGCACCTCGCACAGCCGGCGTTTCAGGGATGCGGCCACCCGGTCGATCATGGAACTGGATACCAGGGTCTTGCCTGCGGCCGCGTCCGGTCTCCATTGGGGGCGGTTCTGGAAGAGGTACCAGACCGCCACGGCGAGAAAGTGATTGGGCAAAAGCAGCCCGGCCTTCCGGGTGACGATGCCGTGCCGGTCGCCGTCTGCGTCATTGCCGAATGCGATATCATATTTGTCCCTAAGTCCTATGAGGTTGGCCATGGCATAGGGCGATGAGCAGTCCATGCGGATCCGGCCGTCCTTGTCCACGGTCATGAATCCGAAGGCCGGGTCCACGATCCGGTTGACCACCTCGATATCCAGGCCGTAGTGTTCCCGGATGGGGTCCCAGTAATGCACCCCTGCGCCTCCCAACGGATCCACCCCTGCCTTGAGCCCTGCGCCGGCGATGACGTCCATATCAATGACATTCCCCAGGTCCTCCACGTAGGCGCTCACATAGTCATGTGCCAAGGTGGTCTGTGCAGACATGGCCCTTTTCAAGGGGATCCGCTTCACCTCCCTCAAATCATCCTGCAGGATCTCGTTGGCCCTTTGTTCGATGATGCGGGTGGTATCCGTGTCTGCGGGCCCTCCATGGGGGGGATTGTACTTGAAGCCCCCGTCCGCCGGCGGGTTATGGGAGGGGGTGATCACCACGCCGTCCGCCGGCCCGTTTTCCCGGCCCCGGTTATGGGTCAGGATGGCGTGGGAAATGGCCGGCGTGGGCGTGTATCCGCCCCCTTTCTGGATGATGACCGTCACCTCATTGGCGGCAAAGACCTCCAGGGCGCTGGCCATGGCCGGCTCGGACAGGGCGTGGGTGTCCATGCCCATGTAAAGTGGACCGGTGAAGCCTTTCCCATTGCGGTACTCACAGATGGCCTGGCTTACGGCCAGGACATGGTTCTCGTTGAAACTGTTCTTAAAGGCGGACCCCCTGTGACCGGACGTGCCGAAGGCGACCCTCTGGGCCGGGTCGGAGACATCCGGCTTGCCTGTGAAATAGGCGGTGATCAGTCGGGGTATATTGACCAAGAGTTCACGGGGGGCCGGTTTCCCGGCAAGATGGCTGATGGCCATGATGCGCCTCCGCAGAAACATAATGAATGGTTGACCGAAGGCTCCATATTTCGGTCAAAAAACTCGAAATCCGAAGCACGAAATACGAAACAATTGACCCAAAAGGCAAAAATTTCAATGACAAAAACGCCATATTTTCAAAATGTTGGTTTCTCTTTTTGAAATTCGAAATTTAATTATGGGTAACAGTTTAGGCTCAATGTCATTAACTTAAGGCTTTCATGATTTCTGCAGGGTCCCACATTCGTCATTCCGGGCGTGACCCGGAATCCAGTTTTTTCAACTACATCTGGACCCCGGCTTTCGCCGGGGTGACCACATGATCTAATTGAATTTCTCTTAAGTTAATGACATTGAGTTTAGGCTTCTGAATTGGGGTCACAGGCCATGAGGGGGTCTTTTTCAAAGTCCGTAAATTTCCGGATCCCTTCCTTTCACGGCAGTGGGGCTTCGACTTATCTTGCTGATAGCCCCATAAGGATATGGCTTGTCGGAGACGTCATCCTCTCTGCCTAACAGTGCGTACTCTTAAATCTTGCTGGGGCGTTCCATGGTCACTCACATGGGTGTACGGACTTTGAAAAAGACCCCCTC
>JAIPDZ010000079.1 GCA_021737425.1 Deltaproteobacteria bacterium | reverse complement strand
GAATTCCGAATCCATGGTACAAAAGGCTTGTGGACATGATGGGATTCCTCCTTGACTAATTTTGTTTTCACCAAAGAGGAAAACCTGATTGTCCACTTTTAATCAACCCGTAAGTACGCAAATTCCGGATGAACCGGAATTTCCATATTGTCCATGGTGTGGGAAAAGGCGTTTTGGTACCGAAAAAGAGAGGTGCATCGGTAAACATAGGGTTTAATCCTTGCTTCTGCGGGATACGGGCAGGGCAATGAGGCCGGCCTTGAACGCAAATACCGCCCTCATCCCCCTTCATCCACCTTGAACCGCGAAACTTCCTCTTGAAGATCTGATGCTGCCGTATTGAGATATTGGGCGGTGCGCTTGAATTCCCGGATGGACTCCAGGGTATTCTGGGTCAAGGTATTCAACTGGTCCATGGTCTCGCTGATCTGACCCGCGCTCTCGGATTGGGTCTCCATGCCGGCGTTCACGGATTCGAAACGGGGGGTAAGGGTCCGCACACGCTCCATGATGCCGTCCAATTGCTTGCCCATATCATTGATCTTCCGCACCGCGCTGCCCACATCTTGTGAAAAGTCCTCCATCTCAGTGGCCCCGGCCGAAACCGAGCGTTCCATCCGGTTGATCATCTCTTCGATGTCCAATACAGCCACCGAGGTCTGATCCGCCAGACGTCGAATCTCATCGGCCACCACTGAGAAGCCCCTACCGTACTCCCCGGCCTTTTCCGCCTCAATGGCGGCATTCAGGGAAAGGAGGTTGGTCTGATCCGCCACTTTGGTGATGGTGGTGACAATGGAGCTGATGGCCGCCCCGTTTTCCTTGATGTCCGTAAGCCTGTCAGAGATGGATGCGGTTCCCTGTAAAACGCCCTGCATGGTGGTCTCCATCTCGCCCAGGCCCTTTTGTCCGGACTCCGCAAGGGAGGCGGTTTCCGAGGCCGCTGAGCTCACTTCATTCATGGTCCCGGCCAATGATTCGGTGGTGGCGGAAATCTGCTTGGAGGAAGCACTGATTTGCCCGGCGGATACGGCCTGATCGCTGATGTTGGCCTCGAGGTGGGTGGAGGAGGTGGATATTTCGTTGGAGGAAGCGGCCACCTGATTCCCGGCCTGCTGGACCTGGGCGAGCAGGGCATTGAGCTTTGCAGTCATCTCCTCGAAACTGACCAATAACTGACCTGTCTCGTCTTGATGCGACCCGGTACTCTCTTTTACCTGCATCAGGGCTTCTGCGGATCCCTTCAGATCTCCCTGCGCAATCTGCCGGGCCACCCCGGTCAGTTTCCCAATGGGATTGCACACGCGTTTTACCATGAAGAGGGCTACCAGTAAAAAGAGGGTGATCTGGAGTGCAATGACCCCAATGGATGTGGTCAAAATCACATTCCGAAGGTGGTTGAGGTCGGCAAAAAGCTCTTGGTCAGGGGACAAAATGCCCACCGCAAACCCGGTTCCGGTTCCTGTGGTAAACAATGAAAAATCAGCACCCTCAATTTGAATACTGTGTAAGCTCACCTTATCGGACTGCACATTCAGTGCTTCCAGTGCCGTTCCCCAGTCCAGATCGGAAACCCGGGTGAGCAGTCTATGCGGATCCGCCGGGTAGGCGATCAGCAGACCGCTCGACGTATCCACTGCAAATGGACGTGAATTTGCGGTGACGGTCATCCTGGCCACCATTGTCTGTAAATCCTCCAGGCTCAGATCCACAGTGGCCATCCCGATGACACCATCTTCGGGGTTGGTCATCAACGCGTCTACGGTTATCATGAGGGCCTCGGTTGCCGCCTCATCCAGGTATGGGTCTGTCCAGTAGATTCTTCGGGGTCGTTTTTGGGATCGGTCCCATTGTTTGGGGATGGCCAGGCGGTACCATCCCTGATTGTGATAGTCGTATGCAGGGGTATTCAGATCCCACGTGAAATGGATTTGGTCGTTTTCCCGATACACGTAGGGGCCGTACCGCGGCTTGTCCAGCATCACAAATGGCTCGTACCACAGACCGCCTCCTACAGCATTGGGCAGCCCTCTGAAGTTGTCGAGGAGATAATCCTTGGTGGCCGGGGTGATATCCGAGCCTGTGCGCCTGTGAATGGTGAGAAAGGCCTCCCCGGCGCCGGCCAGGTCGCTGGCGTTTTGCTCCATCAACTGCATGGCGGCTTCAATTTGACGGGCGTTTTTGCCGATAAGGGATTTGATGTGATTCTGGGTCTCGATCCGCAGGTCGTTGCCGATGAGGTGGGCGCTGTAGATCAACACCACATATCCCAACAGCGAACACAGGGTGATGACGCCCACCATGAGGAGCATGTTTTGCTTGAGTGTACCGTTCATATCCCGTTCTCCCGAAGGCCGCTCCCCCCGCCTGTGTGAGCCCCCCGCGCCCCCTGGACCACAGGGCCGGTTTTCGTGGCCGGTTTTAGGCTGCGCTTGCCTTGGAAAAGAGTTCTTCGGCCTGAAAGGAACTCCGGACAAAGGGCCCTGCGGCCACGGCCCTGAACCCCATGTCATAGGCGGTCTGGGCCCATTCGGAGAATTCATCCGGGTGCACATATCGAATGACCGGGTGATGATCCCGGGACGGGGCCAGATACTGGCCTAAGGTCAGAACCCCGCATCCCGCGTTTAGAAGATCCTGGAACACGGCCCTCAGTTCTGAGTCCGTTTCCCCCAAACCCAGCATCAGCCCGGATTTGGTGATCATTTCAGGTTTGATGGCCTTCACGGCCCTGAGCAGGGCCAGGGACCGCTGAAAATCCGCCCCGGGCCTGACCTCCTGATACAGCCGGGGGACGGTTTCCAGGTTGTGATTGAGGACATCCGGAGAGGCGCCTGTCACGATCTTGAGGGCCTCGTATGATCCTTTCAGGTCTGGAATGAGGACCTCCACCCGGGTGCGGGGGTTTTGGGACTTAACCGCGGAGATGGCCTTGGCGAAATGGGCCGCACCGCCGTCAGGGAGGTCGTCCCGGGTCACCGAGGTGATCACTGCGTAGCGAAGCCCCAGTTCCCTCACGGCTTGGGCGATCTTCCCGGGCTCTTCAGGTTCCGGGGCCTGGGGGGTTCCGTGGGTTACCGCACAGAACCCGCAGTTTCGGGTGCACAACCGCCCCAGGATCATGAAGGTGGCCGTGCCCCTGGCAAAGCATTCCCCCAGATTGGGACACCGGGCCTCCTCGCACACGGTTTCAAGTCGGTGCCTCTTGAGTAGTCTCACCACCTTGTCATAGCTTTGGCCCGTGGAGAGTGGTTTTGTCAGCCAGGAGGGTTTCCCAGGTGGAATATTTTGGGCTGGCGGCTCCATCATTGAAGAACCCTGTAGCAAGCTACAGGGAATCTCCCAAATGTAAGGAATTTTTGCCATTTTTTATTTCGCTCGCTAACCCCGCTGGAAGCAGCGGGGAATGCGCTCGCTGCGCATTTTCAGTGCGTGCCTTTTGGGTGTAAAATAGCATTATCCCACATGGCTCACCGAGAATGCCAGCAAAAACTGGCCGCCATAGTAAAGGGGAAGTCCCAGGAAGCGGTTGAGGGTCTCTTTTTGTATGAACCGGTCCCGGGCCACGAAAATGTCTGAGGCGTAGAAGGCCAGGGCCCCTGAAAACACCATGCCGCGGGCGGGGAGGGGGAGGCGGGGGTCCCCCATTATGGTAAAGGCCCCCACCGCCATGACCGAGATAACCCCCACATAGGCCCCAACCGGTCCTTTCATGGGCCCCAGATGGGGGCTGAGCCACAGATATATGCACCCACTGACCATGAAGAACAAAGCGGCCCCGATCCAGGTCCATGAATTGAAGCAGGAGAGATGGAAAAAGGCGATGATATAGAAAACATGGCCCACCAAAAAGGCCACCAGCCCCATCAGGAACATTTTCGGCGAGGTTAGACAAACATCCCCTCCCAGGCAAAACAGCAAACCGAGGAGAAGGAAGTGATAATAAGCCGGATGGGGATGGGCCTGGACCAGGGCGGTCAAGACAAAGAGCATGGAAAGGGAGGTCTTGGCGGGCACCAGTCCCTTTCGATTCTCTGTTGATTCAAAGTAAAGCAGGACCGGGAGGAGGATGCCCGCCAAAATGAGGATGCCGAAATGTAGGATCATAAACAGGTTGCCCTCCGGTTTTTGTTACCTTACCGAGCCGCCGTGACAGGGATTAGCCTACCCAATATGCCGATTTCTTTCAAGTACAATATGGCTTGTCTCGGCCCGTAGGGGCGTCCCATAGGACCAGAACGATTTCCCAATTAACGGTTGCCAAATCCGTAGAGGATATGAGAAAATAAATTTTTTGGGGGATTCTCGGTTGTTATGCCCCAGGTCTTACGCAAAATGAAAGGGAAGTGGTTAGAATGACACAAATACAAAGAGCACGTGCCGGGGAGGTAACCCCGGAGATGAAAACAGTGGCGGAACAAGAAGGGGTGGATCCCATACGGCTCAGGGATCAGGTGGCGGCAGGCCGTGTGGTTATCCCCGTAAACCGCTCCGGCGGCCGGGGCGCCCCCTGCGGTATAGGGGAAGGTCTTTTGGTAAAAGTCAATGCCAATATCGGGACGTCATCGGATCGGGCCGATTTGGATGAAGAACTGGAAAAACTGAAGGCATCCGTTGCCGCAGGTACGGACACGGTCATGGATCTGTCTACCGGCAACAATATCAGCGCATCACTTCAGGCGGTCTTGCGGGAATCCACTGTACCGGTGGGCACGGTCCCCATCTATCAGGCGGTGGTGGAAGCCGTGGAATCTCAAGGGGGACTCATCAAGCTAAGCGTGGATAAAATCTTTGAGGTGATTGAACAACAGGCGGCCCAAGGGGTTGATTTTATCACCGTACATTGCGGGCTCACCCGGGCGGCCCTGGAAATGTTGAAATATGAAGGACGGATTACGGACATCGTGAGCCGGGGCGGGGCCTTTCTGACCACATGGATGCTGCACCATGACGAGGAGAACCCCCTGTATGCCCATTATGACCGATTGCTGGAAATTGCCCGGAGGTATGATATCACCCTCAGCCTGGGAGACGGATTGAGACCCGGTTGCCTGGCGGATGCCACGGACCGGGCCCAGATACACGAACTCATGACATTGGGACATTTGACCCAACTGGCCTGGGAACAGGATGTTCAGGTGATGATTGAAGGCCCGGGACATGTACCCATCGACCAGATCGAGACCAACATCCTGCTTCAGAAGCGGTTGTGTCATGGGGCCCCTTTTTATGTGCTGGGGCCCCTGGTTACGGATATTGCCACAGGATACGACCATGTGGCCTGTGCCATCGGTGGGGCCCTGGCCGGGGCCGCAGGAGCTGATTTTTTGTGTTATGTCACCCCGGCGGAACATCTCTGCCTCCCGGACGTAGAAGACGTCAGAGAGGGGGTGGTGGTCACCAAGATTGCCGCCCACGCCGCTGACATTGCCAGGGGGAATGCCCAGGCCCTGGAGAGAGATCGGAAGATGGCCATGGCCAGGAAGAATTTGGACTGGCAGGCCCAGATGGACCTGTGCATCGATCCGGTCAAGGCCAGGAAATACCGGGAAAAGAGCCGGCCCGCCGAGGACGACGTGTGTACCATGTGCGGAAAGTACTGCGCCATCAAACAGGTCAAGGAATACTTTCGGGATTGATGATCATTTTCCCAGGCAGAACTGACTGAATACGGCCTCTAAGACCTGTTCTGTGGAGGTCTCTCCCGTGATTTTACCCAAGGCATCCAGCCCGGTTTTTAATTCCAGGGCCACAATCTCCATGGGGGCATCCTGCTCTGTGTTTTGTTTTGCGGCTTGAAAGGCCAGCAATGCATCGTCCAAGGCCCTTCGATGTCTGAGATTGGGGACCGCCTCAGAGGGGGACTGATCTGACCCCTCTCCCATAATGGTTTCCGCCACCTTCTTTTTCAGTACATCAATCCCCTCACCGGTGAGGGCAGAGAGTTCCACCACGCAGGCGTTTGGAAAGGCGGCGGATATCCGGGAGGTGTCCTGTGCGGAGAGTCCTGGCGGAAGATCAATCTTGTTGATCACCACTACTGCGTTTTTGTCCCGGGCCTGCTGTATGATTTGGAAATCGTCATGGTCCAGTGGACGGCTCCGGTCCAGGATTAGCAGGATCAGATCCGCCTCGCTCATCTTTTGGCGGGTCAATTGAATGCCCGCCTTTTCCACCTCGTCGGAGACATCCCTGAGCCCTGCCGTGTCCATCAGTTTGAGGGGGATCCCGCCCACATTGATGTCGGACTCGATGATGTCCCGGGTAGTCCCCGGTACCGGGGTGACGATGGCCCGGTCCTCGTTCAACAGCCGGTTGAGGAGGCTGGATTTTCCTGCATTGACCCGGCCCGCAATCACTGTCCGGATACCGTCCACCCAGATCCGCTCTGCATGGGCTGCCATGAGTTCCTGGACGGGGGTGATGAGATCTTGCAGGATGGCCTCTGCCCCGCGCTGGCGGGAAAACCGGTCGCTTTCCTCCTCCGGAAAGTCGATGGCCACTTCCGCATGGGCCAGGATGTCTATGGTCCTCTGACGCAATCCTTCAATCTGCCGCTTGAATGCGCCGCTGATCTGCCGGGAGGCCACCAACAGCCCTGTTTCTGATTTGGCGTTGATGAGATCCACCACCGCCTCGGCCTGGGTCAGGTCGATTCGGTTGTTTAAAAAGGCCCGCAGCGTAAATTCACCGGGGCGTGCCAGTCTGGCCCCCTGATCCAGCAGGATCTCCAAAATTTTTGAGAGGAGTCTGTACCCGCTGTGGGAGTTGATCTCTACAATGTCTTCACAGGTATAGGAGTGTGGGGCCCGCATACAGGACAGAAGTACCTCATCAACGGGATTTCCGGAGTGGGGGTCTATGAGGTGACCCAAGTAAAGACGATGGCTCTCAAACCTGACTCCGGAATCCCGGGGAGAGAAGATCTTACCCGCCATGGCAAGTGCAGCAGGACCGCTGATGCGGACAATGCCGATGCCCCCTTGGCCTACGGGGGTGGCGATGGCCGCTATGGTATCGTGATCAGGGGGCATGGGTCTGCTCAGGGTAGGGCGTCGTTGGGTGCTGCCTGACCCGCAGCCGCCCGCTTTCTGGTCTTCGGCCCTGAAAAAGACCGTTAGAGACGACCGGGGGAGGCGTTCTGTTTTTTCGGAATAATGACCACCTTTTTCATGATCCCCTCTCCTCGGCCTTTGGTATCCAGTTCTTCATCATCGCGCAGGGCCAGATGAACAATCCGCCTGTCGTGCGGGTTGAGCAGGTTGGTGGTTACCGGCTTCTGAATCTTCTTGGCCTTGTCCCCCATCTTGAGGGCCATCTGAATCAGGAAATCCTGTCTTCGCTGACGATAGTCTTCTGAGTCCACCAGGACACGGGCCCGCTTTTCAATGGACTTGTTGACGATTTTATTGATGATAAACTGCAGGGCATCCAGGGTCCTCCCCTTGCGTCCGATGAGGAGCCCGGATTTGTCCCCGTCTATTCTCAGGTTGATGGTCCCATCGGAGCGGTCAGCCGTGACCGTGGTCCCCTCCACAGGGATGAGGGCCAGGATGTTTTCCAGGGCTTCTTTGGCCACCTGGACGCCTTCTTCATCTTCCGGCGGTTCTTCAGGGGCCTCCGGCGCCTTGAGGGTCACCTTGATTTTGGCCTTTCTGCCGCCCACGAGGCCGAAGATTCCCGTGGATCCGGGTTCGATGATTTCGATATCTATCTCGTCTTGGGATACGTTCAACTGGCGGCATGCGGCTTCAATGGCTTCCTCATCGGTTTTTGCTTGAAATTCATAAGTTTGCATGATTGGGTCCTCCGTATGTTATGCCGGTTTTTTATGAATTCGATATTGCTGGCCTATGGAAAGGATGTTGTTGACCAACCAGTAAAGGACCAGGCCGGACGGAAAGTTTATGAACATGAACGTAAAAATGATGGGCAAAAACATCATAATCTTGGCCTGGGTGGGGTCTCCGGGTGTGGGCGTCATCTTTTGCTGCACAAACATGGATGCGCCCATCAGGAGGGTCAGGACCGGTATTCCATAGGGGGGGCTCATGAAGGGGATGGAAAACGGAAAATGGAATAATCGGTCCGGTGCCGAGAGGTCGTTGATCCACAGCATGAAAGGGGCGTGTCTGAGTTCAATGCAGTTCCCCAGTACCCTGAACAGGGCAAAAAATACCGGTATCTGGATCACCATGGGGAGACATCCGCCCATGGGATTCACCTTATAGGTCTTGTACAGGGCCATCATCTCCTGATTCAGTTTTTGCTTGTCGTTCTTGTATTTTTCCCGGAGCTTGGCCATCCTGGGCTGAAGTTTCTGCATCTCCTTCATAGACTTGTAGCTCTTGTGGGTAAGGGGCCAGAACAGGATTTTGACCAGGATGGTGAGCAGGATTATGGATAGGCCGTAATTGTGAATGTATTGATCGAAAAACCGCAGCACATACAGAAGCGGTTTGGCGATAATGTCTGTCCAGCCGAAATTGACGGCCTTATCCAATCCCTTGCCAAAATCCTTCATAATCCCCAGCTCCCTGGGTCCCAGATAGAGTTGGTAACGGGAGACGGCCTGCTCACCCGGGTTAATGGTGGTGGCCGGGGGGAGGTAGCGTCCCTGCACGATGCCTTCGGGGGTCATTCGGCCCTTGATGACCCCCTGGGCAGGGACGTCGGGGGCGATGGCTGAGATAAAATAGCTGTCTTCATAGGCGATCCACCCCACCTTTCCATTTAGATTCTTCTGCTCTCCCGGATCCTCCAGTTCCACCTCTTCCAGCTCGTTGTTGAGGAGGGCCGCAAGGCCCGCATACGCATAATACCCCCCTTTATCATCGGGAAGCCTCGCATTCACTGCGGTTCTGAATGCCCCTTCCACAGGATCGCCGGACCGGTTGGTCACCTCCACATGGAGGTCGATCCTGTAGCGGTCCGGATAAAACCGAAAGGTCTGGCGAAGGGAAAGCCCCTCCTGGGTGGTGGTGAACGACACATCTTCGGGTGCGGACTGGTGGGATAAGGTGGTGTTGTTCCCGTCCACATGGAATACGGGCATTCTGTCCTTGTCAGAGGGATTCCTGTGAAAATTAACACTTAGAAAGTTTCCCTCGGCCGGGTTGAGACGGACCAGTTGGATGAGAGGCGAATCGGGCCGGGTGGTCTCCCGGTATTTTTTCAGTTTGAAGCTGCGGATGGCAGGTCCCGCATTGCTGAAGGTGGCCTTGTATAAAGGCGTGTCGATTGTGATGAGTCTTTCATCGGTTTTGGAGGTTTCCGGGGCCTGGGATGGTTCCACAGCGGGTTCGGCGAGCGGTGAGGGGGCCGGTTTGGGCGCGGTCGGCGCCTCTGAAACCTCTACGGGTGATTTTTCCGGGGGGAGTTTTTGTTGGTCCTGGGGGGAGTCCGGTTTGGGACCGAAAAAAAGAGACCATCCCACCAGTATCACAAAGGATAATGCAAAGGCCAGTATTGTTCTTTTGTCCATAGATGCGGCCGCCTGAAATAATTAAAGTGTTCGGTTGTAATCCCTCAGAATTCTTGAGGCTAAACGCCCCGGTTGAAACAATCTAAGGATTTCTTGTCGCTGGTTCCAGGGTTCCTGACGCCATTTACAGGGGCAGGGGAGCATGCCCGTCACCCGAGCGGATCGTACCCGCCCGGATGAAATGGGTGGCATTTGAGGATCCTGATGAGTGCCAGGTATCCCCCTTTGAATACGCCATATCTCTTGAAGGCGTGGCGGGCATAGGTAGAGCATGTGGGATAAAAGCGACAGGAAGGAGACCAAAAAGGTGAAAGGAAGCGCTGATATACAGCTATCAACAAAATAGGTATATACCTGAATCTATAAACGAAACTTCGTCTTACAGACGATGTGTCCAAGTTCCTCTTCGATTCTCCGGAGATCAAAGCAGCTGGCGTCCTTCTTTGCGATAACGGCGATGTCGAATCCTTTTGGGAAATTTGCCTTATTCAGCCTGAAGAATTCTCTAATCAAACGTTTGATCCGGTTTCTCCTGACGGCATTTCCCACTCTTTTGCCAGCGGTTATTCCCAACCTCGTAATGCCCGACTCGTTCTTCTTCAGGATGACGATAAAGTGTTTCGTGTGGTAACGCGTTCCGGATCGATTTAGATTGACAAAATCCGAGCGATCCAATAATCTTTCTTCTTTTGGAAAAGAAAAGGGCCCCATGGCAGATTCAGGGATATACGCCGAACTTGTGGGGTATGTTAAACCGCTAACCGTTTTCTTCCTTTGGCCCTTCTTCGCTTTAATACGCGTATGCCGCCCTTTGTTTGCAGTCTGGCCCTAAAACCGTGGGTCCGTGCTCGCTTGATGTTGCTGGGTTGATAAGTCCTTTTCATGATGATAATACCCTCGGGTTGAATTTGATATAAACTTTAATGTAAACACATCGAACGACGCTTGTCAAGGCAAATTGAATCCGCCCATTTTGTAATTGATAATGTAGGCCTATTCGTATATTGAGAAGGGATCGAATTTTCAAAGGATAAGAGAGGATAAGAAAGGAGAGCGTGATGCTTTTTGATCCTGTTCTGGGATTGTTTTCCAATGATCTCGCTATTGATCTGGGAACAGCCAATACCCTGGTGTATATGAAGAGCAAGGGGATTGTCCTGAGGGAGCCCTCGGTGGTGGCGGTGAGGGCAGACGGAAGGGGCGGCAACAAGGTCCTATCGGTTGGAAAGGACGCCAAGATGATGCTGGGTCGGACGCCCGGAAATATAGTGGCTATTCGCCCCATGAAAGATGGGGTTATCGCGGATTTCGAGATTACAGAAGCCATGCTCAGGCATTTCATCCGGAAGGTTCATAACCGAAGGACGCTGGTGAGACCGCGTATCATCATTTGTGTGCCCAGTGGCATCACCCAAGTGGAAAAGCGGGCCGTGCGGGAGTCTGCGGAGTCTGCCGGCGCCAGAGAGGTCTTTTTGATAGAAGAGCCCATGGCAGCGGCCATCGGCGCCGGGCTCCCCATTACCGAGCCCACCAGCAATATGGTGGTGGACATCGGAGGAGGGACCACGGAGGTGGCGGTGATTTCCCTCGCTGGAATTGTCTACAGCAAGTCCGTCAGGGTGGGGGGAGACAAGATGGATGAGGCCATCTTGCAGCATATCAAACGCAAATACAACCTCCTGATCGGTATTGGAACCGCGGAGATGATCAAGACCAGTGTCGGAAACGCCTATCCCACGGACCAGGTGGATACCGTCGAGGTCAAAGGACGGGATCTGGTCACCGGGATTCCAAAGATCTTGACCATCGATTCCGACGAGGTGAGGCAGGCCATCTCCGAACAGGTGGAGACCATCGTGGAGGTGGTTCGTATCGCCCTGGAGCAGACCCCGCCCGAGCTGGCGGCCGACATTGTGGATACCGGTATTGTCCTGGCCGGGGGGGGATCTCTACTCAAGAATCTGGATGTCCTGCTCAGAGAAGAAACCAAACTTCCCATAACCATTACAGAAGATCCTTTATCCACAGTGGTTCTGGGATCAGGCAAGGCCCTTGACAACATTGAAATATTGAAAGACATCACCATTAAATAGGCATGAAGAAGAGACCTTCCGATTGAAGTTTTGCCTTCAGGAGGAAAAAAACCATCCGAGGATGGGCATCAGGTCAATTCCCCCACTTCCTCCGAGAAACGTCATTTGATCAGGCCGGAGCTCAGTTCAATCATTGAAAGGTGAAAGACGATTCCGAACCATCTGGATATGGATTATTTTTGTTGGCGTTGCGCTTTTCTCCCTCTCCACAAATTCGGATACAACCCGCCGGTGGAACCCTGTCGAACAACTGATCATCGATATTACAGCCCCTGTTCAGCGATATACGAAAAAAACCATCAATATGATCGAACGATTCTGGCTCGACTATTTCTACCTGGTGGATGTCCGGCAGGAAAACAGGCGGTTGAGACAGGAACTGAATGCATACAAAGTGGAAAACAGCCGTTACCGGGAATTGCTGGCCACCCATGAAAGGCTGCGGGCGCTCTTAAAGTTCAAACAGCGAATTCATGAGCCGGTTGTGGCGGCCCAGGTCATTGCACTGGATCCCACGGGCTGGTTTAGGTCTGTGATCATTGATAAGGGAAAGCGAGCCGGTTTACAATGGGATATGCCCGTGGTGAACGCGTCAGGCGTGGTGGGGCGAATCGTCTCGGTCTCGGCCCATTATGCAAAGGTATTGCTCATTATTGATCAGAACAGTGCGGTGGACTGCCTGGATCAACGGACCCGGGATAGGGGCGTGCTGAAGGGTCGTTCCACGGAAGTGTGTGAGATGGAGTATATGGCGAGATCCGCCGAGGTCACCGAGGGGGATCTGGTGGTGACATCGGGCCTGGGAGGTGTTTTTCCCAAAGGGCTGCCCGTGGGCAGGATATCCGCGGTGTCCAAACAGTCTGGAGAACTGTTCAAGCATGTGGAAGTGGCCCCTTGCGTGGATTTTTCCAAACTGGAAGAGGTGCTGGTGATATTGAAAAAGGAAGCGCAAATCTGGTCCACTCCCACGGAAAAGGGGAGATCCCACGGTGGGTAAGTCTTCACAAGACAGACAGATGGCCTTCTATATCATTTCCTGGGTGTTGGGTGGTTTGTTTACCGTGTTTAAGGGAGTTTGGATACGCCCGGGGGGGATGCAGTTCCTTGATTTTAATTTTCTGGTCATACTGACGGCCTATCTCTTTCTCTTCTATGGCAGCACTGCCTCGTGTGGCTTTGCGGTCGGTCAGGGAGTTTTGATTGATATCTTCTCGAGTGGATTGAACGGCCTTTTTGCTACTGTTTATTTGGGTGTATTCGTAGCCATTTATATGGCATCTTTGTTTTTTAATCTCGAGGATGCAAAAGGTCAGCTAATCATAGTTTTGTTTGCTGTATTTGTAAAAAATATATTGTTTGTTCTAATACTTATGCTGTTTTCTCAACACGTGGTCCTTTCGATCGGTTTTCTCAAGGTAACCGGGGCTTCCATTGCCATCAGCGGCCTGATCGCCCCGGTCCTTTTTAAACTGCTGGATCAGATGAAGTCCGTTCTCAAGACCGAAGATACCCGCTCTTCCTCAGAGACATTGTAAAAGGGACCTAAACAAGACCCCCAAAAAAACATGTTTTGTATGAACTTAGCGTATTGAAATAACGACCCCCTCATGGCCTGTAACCCCGTTTCAGAGGCCTGCGCTGTTGCCATGTTTTTTTACTCCCTGAGACCCCGCCCCATGAGAAACACTTGACAGGTCCAGCTCAACAAACCATCTTTCATCTATATGGCGCCCGTAATGAATGCAGAAAAATGGTAAACGGCCTTGAAACGATCCAACTTTGATCCACTTTCAGCGAATAGTCTCGGCAGGCAGGTACGGATTGCCGCGTTTTGCATCCTGGTGGCGTTTGGCATCCTTATCATGCGTCTGTGGTACCTTCAGATCGTTAACGGATCGCTCTACCGTTCCAGGTCTGAATATAATCGCATCCGCCTGGAGGATGTCGCCCCTTTTCGAGGGGTGATCTTGGACCGAAACGGTGAGATTCTGGTGAAGAATCGGCCTTCCTACAATCTGTATGTCATCCCTGAAGAGGTACAGGATAAGGCCCTTTTACTGAAAAGGCTAAACCTTCTGGGGGATATTGATCCGGAGAGGGCTGAAAAAAGGCTGACAGCCGGGGCCAGGAAACATCCCTTCAAGCCGGTTTGCCTCAAAACCGATATTTCCCGTGACCGACTGGCCAGAATCGAGACCCATCTGTATGATCTGGCCGGTGTGATGATCAAGGTGAAACCGCAACGGCACTATTGCTATGGCCGGCTTGCATCTCATCTCCTGGGGTATCTCGGAGAGATCAACGAAGCCCAGTTGAAAAGCGGCGAGTTCAAGGATACCAAGGCCGGGGATTTGATCGGCAAAACCGGGATTGAATGGAAGTGGCAGTCAAAACTCAATGGAAAACGGGGAGGAGAGCAGGTGGAGGTGGATGCCGCCGGAAGACGGATCCGATTGATTTCCCGGAAACCTCCCGTATCAGGATTGGATATCGCCCTGACCATTGATAAGGAGTTGCAGATTCAGGCCGAGAAGGCCCTCAGTGGAAAACAAGGGGCAATCGTGGCCATGGATCCCATGAACGGGGAGGTGCTGGCCATGGCCAGCAACCCTTCCTATGACCCCAATTTGTTTATCAAGGGAATGGACCGGGAGACCTGGCAGCAGATCGTTCTCTCCCAGTCCCATCCCCTCCAGAACAGGGTCTTGACCGGCCAGTACCCACCGGGGTCTGTGTTCAAGATTGTGGTGGCGCTGGCAGGGCTCCAGGAAGGGGTCATTACTCCGGATGACGAATTTTTTTGTGGAGGGACCTTTTTCCTGGGAAATTCCAGGTACCGCTGCTGGAAAAAATACGGCCACGGTCACATTGACCTCATGAGGGCCCTGGTGGAATCCTGTGACGTCTATTTTTACAATGTGGGAAAGAAGCTGGGGGTGGACAGGATTGCATCTTATGCAAAACAGGTGGGCCTGGGCAAACCCACCGGAGTGGGGCTCCAAAATGAGAAGGGCGGTTTGGTGCCCACCAAAAAATGGAAAGTAAGGCGGTGGGGGGTGCCCTGGCAGGGGGGGGAAACCATCTCCACTTCCATCGGGCAGAGTTTTGTCCTGGTGACCCCGATCCAGATGGCTTCCTTGATCTCCATGGTGTTTAACGGGGGGATCATTTATGAGCCGCAGGTGACCCGGTGGATCAAGAAGACCAATGGGGAGACAGTGCTGGAGATGACCCCGCGGGTGAAGCAAAAACCCGACATTGATCCGGAATACCTGGAAATGGTAAAAGAGGCCCTTGTGGGCGTGGTGAATAACCCTCACGGCACCGGTTCCAAGGCCAGGCTCGAAGACATCAAGGTGGCAGGAAAGACCGGAACCGCCCAGGTGGTGGCCCTTCAAGATGACAGAGAAGGGCAAAAGGAGCCTGAGGTCCCGTGGAAGTATCGGGATCACGCCTGGTTTGTGGCTGCGGCCCCCGCAGACGCACCGAAGATCGCCGTGGCCGTGCTGGTGGAACACGGCGGTCACGGGGGGAGCGCGGCCGCACCCATTGCCAGATTATTGATCAGGACCTATCTATCCGAACCGGCAGATAGGGAAAAAGGGGGAGAGGACGAACCGGGCACGCATTTTACCGGGAACAGTCCGCAGGTCCCCGGTCATACAGTGAATCCATAAAAAATCATGATTGATCGCAGGCTCATCAAAAACTTTGATTGGGTGCTCCTTCTGGTGTTGCTCCTTTTGGCGGGGATTAGTCTTCTCAACCTGTACAGCGCCACCTATGCCATTCGGGACGTGGGGGGCGACAAGATTTTTGTAAAACAGATCTACTGGTTTTTGATCGGCTTCACGGTGTTGCTGGCGGTGACCACCTTCAATTATTACAAGCTGGAACAGCTGGCGTTTCCCGCTTATCTGCTCTCTGTTTTTCTCTTGATCGCCGTGTTGATGGGGGGGAAAGTGACTTCCGGGTCTCAGCGATGGCTGAGTCTGGGGCCGGTGTCGTTTCAACCGTCGGAATTCGCCAAGATCGCCGTGGTGCTGGTACTGGCCAAGTTTTTCGGCGAAAGAGGCGGAAACCGGGCGTACCGGCTGAGAGACCTGTGGCAGCCGTTTATCCTGATCATGATCCCCTGTGTGTTGATCCTGAAAGAACCGGATTTGGGGAGTGCCCTGTTCATGGGGCTGGTATCCTTTTCCATGATCCTGTTTGTGAAAGTCCACTGGAAATCCATATTGATTTTCCTCTTTTCCGGTATGGCCGCTGCTCCTCTGATCTGGTTCCGGCTCAAAGAATATCAGCAGATGCGGATTTTGACTTTCCTGAGACCCGACATGGATCCCCTGGGGGCCGGGTACCACATTAATCAGTCCAAGATCGCCATCGGCTCGGGGTGCTTATGGGGAAAAGGGTTTTTAAACGGGACCCAGACCCGCCTGCACTTTCTACCGGAGCAGCATACCGATTTTGCATTCTCAGTCCTGGCCGAGGAGTGGGGAATGGTGGGGGCCGTAGCCCTGTTGATGATCTATCTGTTCATGATTTTTTGGGGGCTGAACATCGTAAAGAGCTCCAAGGACCGATTTGGGGCCGTTCTGGCCTTCGGCATCGTCGCCGTCATTTTCTGGCAGGTGGTGATCAACGTGGGGATGGTCACCGGCCTTTTGCCGGTGGTGGGGATCCCTCTGATCCTTTTCAGCTATGGAGGGTCGTCCCTTGTTACCACCATGGGCGTGGTGGGGCTTTTGATGAACATCAGCATGAGACGGTTCATGTTTCAAGAGGATCAGGAAAAGCTTCTGTGATATCCCTTTTGCCTCAACCGTCCTGCAT
>JAIPDZ010000078.1 GCA_021737425.1 Deltaproteobacteria bacterium | reverse complement strand
ACAGCGCCCAGTTTTGATGAGATCTGTGCCTATTTTGGGTTCAGATCCTATAACACGGTGTCGACCTACCTCAACATCTTGGCGCGCAAGGGCTATGTCCGTCTTCCAAGGGGAAAAAACCGCAAACGGGCGTTTGAGGTGATCAGGCCTGTAGAGGCCCGGCGGTTTGAGTTCCCGGTGCTGGGAAAAGTGGCGGCCGGGAAACCCATCGAGGCCATGGCCCATCTGGGATCGGTGGAGGTCCCCCCGTCCATGGCCGAAAATGGAGACTATTTTGTGCTTCAGGTCAAAGGGGCGTCCATGGAAGAGGACGGGATTTTGGACGGGGACTTCGTGGTGGTCAGAAAACAGCCCTATGCGGAAAACGGTGAAATCGTGGTGGCCGTGATCGACAACGAGGCCACGGTCAAGCGGTATTACAAAAGAGAGGACCACATCGAACTCCGGCCGGCTCACCGGGGGATGACATCCCTTCGAATCAGGTCAGGGGACCTTCGAATTGAAGGGAAAGTGGTGGGCGTGATGCGGTATTACCGGTAACGCCTTGCCGGGTATGTAGAATCTTGGGTTGCAACTTCTACGCAAGAAGCGAAGGTGTTTTGTCAACATTAACCTGTTTGCTTGAGAGTCCAAAGGTCTCTCGTCATGCCGGACTTGATCCGGCATCCAGGATACGTAACCTATTGAAACAAAACTGGATTCCGGCTTTCGCCGGAATGACGTCGGGAAATTTCTGCATCTAATGATATCAATACGTTACAAGAACTTCGGACTTCGGAGCTGTTTGATTCATTAGCGATAAAGGTGTCAGGTTTCGGGTTTCAGGTCCCGTTCTTTACTGAAACCTGAAACCCGAACACAGGTGACTGATTGGGTTGCGGCCGTTAGGCCTGCATAGGAGGTTACCCCTTGCACCGACATATCATTCATGTGCACATACCCGCCCTGCGCATCGCCCTGGCACGGATTTTTGAGCCCTGTCTTAGAGAACGGCCCGTGGCTGTGGCCTTCCCTGAATCTCCGCGGGCCCGGGTCCTGTCGATTTCGGGCGAGGCCAGAAAGGCGGGGGTCTTCAAAGGGATGTTCCTTCAAGAGGCCCGGAAGTGCTGTCCGGGCCTGAGGGTGCTTCCCCCGGACGTGGAGATGGTGGAACAGGCGTCTTGCCGGATGGCCGGGATCGCAGCCCAGTACACGCCCCTGTGGGAGATCTCCAGGCCGGGGCATATTTACCTGGATCTGACCGGCACCCAGCGGCTCTGGGGGGCGGTCAAGGATACGGCCTTTTGTATAAGGGAGGAGATAAAAGGGGCCCTGTCCCTGAAAGGGACCGCGGGGGTGGCCAGCAATAAACTGGTGTCCCATATCGCGTCTTGCACTGCATGCCATGAACCGGTATTGGATGTGGACTTCGGTAAAGAGGCCGCTTTTCTGGCCCCTCTTGAAGTGAGCAGGATCCCCGGCATCGGGGGGGTCTACCGGAAGATGCTCATGGAAGAGCTGAACATCTTTTTTATCGGACAGCTGGCAGGGCTGAACATGGATCGGTTGCGACTGCTCTTTGGTCCCCGGGCCCCGGTGATCCGTCAAAGGGCCCTGGGGATTGATCCCACCCCGGTCTATTGCCCGCCTCAAAAACCCCTTATGAGCGAGGCCGTGACGCTTCCCGGGGATGAAAACGACGACGTGCGCCTGTTGCGCTCCCTTTTCAGGCTGGTGGAAAGGTGTGCCTATCGGATGCGAAAGCGCGGGCTTGTGCCCGGAAAGGCCGGGCTGCTGGTCAGGTATGCCGACCAAAAGGAGATGCGCCGCCGGATACCCCTCTCCCTTGCCCCCTGTATGGATCTCGCCTCCCATGATGTCGATTTTGGTGATCCTGATCTCTATCATCCTTTGGAATCCCTCTTTTTCCAAATGTGCCGCCGAAGGGTTCGGGTCCGCCTGATAAAGGTATGGTTCTGGGACTTTGGGGGAAAGCAGCAGCAGTTGCCCCTTTTCCATGCCCCTTGTCCGGATCGGGACCCAACCCGCAGGATCACCCGGGCCCTGGACCGGATTCGGGACCGCTACGGAGAAGGGGCCGTCCGGTATGGAAGGGCTGCTTAGGCGTGTACTCCCATGACCTTTGTTCATCTCCATGTCCATTCCCACTACTCCAGAGGGTGGGGGCTCTGCTCCCTTGAGGCGCTCTTGCATGCGGCCGGGGATATGGGATTGGACCAGCTCGCCCTCACCGACACCAACGGGCTTTACGGGATGGTGGCCTTTGTGCAAAAGGCCCGGGAGATGGGGATCAGACCGCTGGTGGGTAGCGAGCTGGTGGCCCACGGACGACGGGCCGTGGCCCTGGTCCAAACGCACCAGGGGTATGTCCATCTGTGCCGGATCCTCTCCGCCCTTCATTGCGATACCGGATTTGATCTGGTCCAAACCCTCAGGGAGATGCGCCGGGGGCTCATTGTTTTTTCAGACGATTTTCCGTTGCTCAAGGCCCTGAAAAGGGATTCTTCAAAGGATCTCTATGTGGAGATGTCCCCGGGGTACCAGATGGCCGCCTGTTACGCCTTTTCCCGGAAGAGCGGGATCCCGCCCCTGGCCACCCACCGGGTCTATATGCTGGACCAAAACCAGTTCCCCCTGCATCGGATCCTGCGGGCCGTATCCCTGAACACCAAGCTTTCCAGACTGAGGCCGGAAGAGACCTGCCGGGCGCATGATGTCCTAAGGCCCCCGGACCGGGTGATCGATCAGTTTCCCCATGCGCCGTCGGCCATCCTCAATACGGTAAAGGTGGCCCGATCCGCGTTTGTGGACTGGGACTTTGAGCGCACCGTATTCCCCCGATTTGAAAACATGGATAATCAGACCGCCTTTGAACACCTCTACCAAAAGACCCTGGCGGGTTGCAGGGCCCGATACGGTTCAATCTCTCCAGCCGTGAGAGCGCGGGTGGCGCATGAGATGCGGATCATCAGGGACAAGAACTTCGCGCACTACTTCCTGGTGGTGGAGCACATCACCCAAAAGGCCCCCAGGTCCTGCGGCCGGGGGAGCGCCGCCGCCTCCATTGTGGCCTATGCATTGGGCATCACCCATGTGGATCCCATCAAACACCGTCTTTTCTTTGAGCGGTTTTTGAATGCCCAGCGGATGGACCCGCCGGACATTGATATCGATTTTGCCTGGGATGAACGGGACCGGGTCATTGACGCCTTCTTCGCCGCCTACGGCAACCGTCGGGCCGCCATGGTGGCCAATCATAATCGCTTCGGGGCCAGATCGGCGGTCCGGTCGGTGGCCAAGGTCTTCGGCCTGACAGAGGCGGAGATCGGAAAGGTGACGGGTAAGATCGGTTTTAAGGAGCCCTTGGAAGGAGACGGACAGGCCCTGATCCGGCAGCCCCGGATGAGAGGCATCGCATTCACCCCCCCCTGGGAGGAGATCCTGGCCGCAGCCGCCGGGCTTGAGCATCATTTCAATCATCTTTCCACCCACTGCGGGGGAGTGGTGGTGGTGCCGGATGACATCCGCAGGTACTGTCCGGTGGAGGTCTCGAACAAAGGGCTCCAGGTGCTTCAGTGGGAAAAGGATGCAGTGGAAGACTCGGGTCTGGTCAAAATCGATATCTTGGGGAACCGAAGCCTGGCCGTAATCCGGGATACCATGGAGCTGGTGGAACAAAATCATGGGGTGCATCTGGATTACGCGGGGCTCGATCCCCTTACTGACCCCAAAACCGTACGCATCTTTTATAAAGGGGACACCTTCGGCATCTTCTACTTTGAAAGTCCGGCCACCCGCCGGCTGTTGACCCAGGTGGGGGCCGGATTTACCTTTGAACAATACCGCCGTCAGGACCATTTTTCCCTGAATGTGATCGTGACCTCCATTATCCGGCCCGCATCCAATCAGCACATCCACGACTGGGTGTCCAGGCTTCGGGGGGCCCCCTGGGATCCGCCGCATCCCCTTTTGGATCCGGTATTGAAAGAAACCCTGGGCGTCATGGTCTTTCAGGAGCAGTTAAGCCGGGCCGCCGTTCACCTGGCCGGGTTCAGCCCGGCCGAGGCCGATACCCTCAGAAAGACGGTCAGTAAAAAGGACAAGGAGAGGCGGCTCAGGGATTTTCATGCCCGTTTCGTACAGGGGGCGGCTGCGCGAGGGGTCGCTTCAGAGGTGATCGACACGGTGTGGAAGATGATGATGGGGTTTGACGGATACAGCTTTTGTAAACCCCATTCCGCCAGTTACACCCTGGTGGCCTACAAGTCCGCCTATCTGCGGGCCCATTACCCGGCGGAATTCATGGCCGCTGTCATCTCCAACGGCGGGGGCTATTACAGCACGCTCAGCTATATATCCGAGGCCAGGCGCATGGGGCTTACGCTCCTGCCCCCCCATATCAACCAAAGCGAGATTCGGTATACGGGCAAGGGGCGACAAATCCGGATGGGATTGATGCAGTTGAAAGGGGTTCCCCAGGAGGGGGTGGAGGCCGTCATCCAAGAGCGGTCCCGCAACGGCCCCTTTGATTCACTGCATGGCTTTTTAAAACGGACCGGCTCTCACCTGCACCTCGAGGATGTCAAGGCCCTGATTAAGGGCGGGTGCTTTGATTCGCTCCACCGGAGGGCCCCCCGGGCCCAACTCATGTGGGACGCCATGGCGTTTTTCCACCGACAGGGGGCCCATACCCCTGCCCGGCTTTTTGACGGCCTGCCCGCCCCGCCTGAGCAACCGCCACGGCAGCCAGGTCCGAAAGGGGCGTATCCGCCTCTCCCCGGCCGCACCCCCTCCTGCTCCAGACGGCTTATGCTGAAACAGGAATGGGAGAGCTTCGGATTTGTGGTCTCCATGCATCCATTGGCGATCTATGACCGCGTACTGAAAACCATCCCGCATACTCCAGCCAGGCACCTGGCCCGATACGTGGGAAAACAGGTGACCACCATAGGCCGTCTGGTGACCCGAAAGCGGGTGCGCACCCACGCCGGTCGCCCCATGATGTTTATGACCTTTGAAGACCAGAGTAGTACCTTTGAGACGGTGTTGTTCCCCGAAATCTATCATCGGTACTGCCATCTGCTGGATAGCCCCCGTCCGTATATGCTACGGGGCCGGGTGGATATGACGTTTAACGCCGTGACCCTTACGGTGGCGCATGTGGCGCTTTTAACCCGGAAGGGTGCACAGGATCCGGTGTTGGGTGCTGATTTTCCTTGAATTTTTAAGGCGATTCGTATATAGGGGCCGTAGCATTTCAATTGCAGTGTCTTCATCTGTAATACAGCCTTGAGGTGGGTTAATGAAACAGAGCATCCGGCTTGCACTCAAAACGTTGACAAGCCCCAAAAACAGTCTCCATCGAAGCGGGAATAGAGATCTATCCATACCTCAAGAGCACAGACAGGTCCCCAAACCCGTTTCCACCCTCTTTTCCATAAAACGCCTGGATGAGGCCATCGCTTCTGCCACGGATCGTTTTTTGGCGGCCCAGCACGAGAAGGGATTTTGGGTGTTTGATCTGGAGGCGGACGCCACCATCTCCTCGGAATATGTACTGCTCCACAGATTTCTGGGACGGCATATTTCCACCGGACTTAGCGCAGGAATACGGAACTATCTGCTGAGCCGGCAGCTGGAAGGCGGGGGCTGGCCCCTTTATCACGAGGGAAAGGCCGATATCAGCGCCTCTGTCAAGGCCTATTTCGCTTTAAAGCAACTGGGAGATGCGCCGTCTGAAACCCATATGCGAAGGGCCGCAAGGTTCATCCGGAGCCAGGGGGGGGCGGCCAGGGTCAATGTATTCACCCGCATCACCTTGGCCCTGTTCGGTCAGCTCCCGTGGAAAACCACCCCGGCCATGCCGGTGGAGATCATGCTTCTGCCGAGATGGTTTTTTTTCCACCTGCACAAGGTCTCCTACTGGTCCAGGACCGTCATCGTTCCCCTCCTCATCTTAAACGCCAAGCGCCCGGTGTGTCATCTGGATCCGGAAGAAGGGGTTCGGGAACTGTTTTTGGAACCCCCGGAAAAGATCTGCCATCTGGACCAATTCACCCATAGGCATATGGGGAAAAATGTGTTTATCGTCTTGGACCGCCTCCTGAAGTTGATTGATCCCCTGATGAAGGGTTCGGCTCGGGACAAGGCCATTATGCTGGCCGAGAAGTGGACCCGACAGCGGATGCAGGGGGAAGGGGGGATCGGGGGCATTTTCCCGGCCATGGCCAATGCGGTCATGGCGCTTAAGACCCTGGGGTATGCCGACACCCACCCTGATGTGGTGCGGGGGCTCAAGGCCCTTGACGATCTGGTGGTCCGGTCCCGCCGCCAGTCCTTCTGCCAGCCCTGCCTGTCTCCCATATGGGATACCTGCCTGAGTCTTTCCGCCCTGCTTGAAGCGGATCTGTCCGCCGATCAGGGGGCCGTTCCCCAGGCCCGGACATGGCTTTTGAACCAGATGATCCGGGTTCCGGGAGACTGGTCGGTCAAGGCCCCCGGTCTCAAACCGGCGGGATGGGCCTTTCAATTTGAAAACAGCTTCTATCCTGACGTGGATGATACCCCCATGGTACTCATGGCCCTGCTTCGTGCGGGGGTGCTGGCGGATGACGCTCACAAAGAACAAATCGCCCTGGCGGTGAATTGGGTCCTGGGCATGCAGAGTTCAGACGGCGGATGGGGGGCCTTTGATATTGATAACAACTATCTTTACCTCAACAACATCCCCTTTGCAGATCATGGCGCACTCCTGGATCCCAGCACATCGGATATCACCGGCCGGTGCATCGAGTTGCTGGCCATGCTGGGCTATGACCGGAAATTTTCTCCCGTTGCCAGGGCCCTCAGGTTTTTGAAATCAGAACAGGAACCGTGCGGGGCCTGGTTCGGACGGTGGGGCGTCAATTACCTCTACGGGACCTGGTCCGTGCTTAGAGGACTGGCCCGTGTGGGCGAAGATCCCTCCCAGCCCTATATCCGTAAGGCCGTGGATTGGCTCAAATCGCGCCAAAATCCGGACCACGGCTGGGGAGAGACCTGCTATTCCTATGCAGATGCCGCCTATGCCGGCCGGGGCAAGAGTACCGCATCCCAGACCGCTTGGGCCTTGTTGGGGTTGATGGCCGCGGGCGAGGGAAAGAGTGCCGCGGTGCAGCGGGGGATCCACTTCCTTTTGAGCACCCAGAACGATCAAGGGACCTGGGATGAATCCTTTTTCACGGGCACCGGTTTTCCCAATGTGTTTTACCTCAAGTATCATGGCTATGCCCAGTTCTTCCCCTTGTGGGCACTGGGCGAATACAGAAGTATCCGCATGGGCCGGAAGACCCGCCAGGACCGGGTGAGTCTCCGACATCCTCCCGACATTCAGCCATAATCCGAAACCCATGGACCAGGGATTAGGCCTTGTGGTGGCGCTTCCGGTGGAAATCAGGGCCCTGTTGGGCCGGTGCGGCCGGAGGCGGTCCGGGGGGGTGCAGTGGCAGGGTGCACTCGCCACCGGTCTTCCCCTCACCCTCATCCGTTCAGGTCCGGGAACCCAAAATGCCGCTGCGGCCGCCTGTGACCTGGTATCCCGGGGCATGGGGATGCTGGGATCGGTGGGGGTTTCAGGGGGGCTTTCCCCCGAAGTTTCGGCCGGAGACCTGATCCTGGCCCATGACATCCTGGAGCGGACCGGCCACACCTTTCAGCACATATGGAGAGCGGACAGCCGGTTTCTGGCACCCATGTATACGGCCCTACAGACGGCAGGGCTTTGTGTGCATCAGGGGACGAGCGTCACGGTCCAGCGGCCGGTCTTGACCCGTGAGGAGAAGACCGCCTGCTTCAGGGAGACCGGGGCCTTGGCGGCAGACATGGAAAGCGCGGCCGTGGCCCGCCAGGCCGAGGCGGCCGGATTACCCTTTTTCGCCCTCCGCGCGGTCTGTGACCCGGTCTGGGTAAGTCTACCCCCCTTTATCCCGGATTGCCTTGATCAGAGAGGGGAGGTTCGGCTCCTGTATCTCGGTGGCCGCCTTTTCAAGCGCCCGTTTTCCATGCTCCGGCTGATTCGGATGCAAAGAGGGCTTCGCAAGGCCCTCCCTCAGCTTAAAAGGGCGTGGCAGGGACCGCTCAGGGAGGTGCTGCCAAAACTGCTGGCAGATCATCCCTGAACCACAGACCAGGGAGTCAAAATCCAAAATCCCATGGACATCCGTGAAGGATCATGGTATCAAGACCTCTATTTTTAGGAAGTTCATAAGGGAGGGAGTTTTCAACTATGGTATTGAGCCTGATGCGAAAGCATGCCAAGTCTTGGCTGATCAAATTCCTGATCGCCATTATTGCCGTGGTGTTCATCTTCTATTTCGGGTACTCATTTACCGCGGACAAGGCCCTGAAGGTGGCCTACGTCAACGGGGACCTCATCACCGGCCCCGAGTACCAGAAAGCCTACCGGGAGATGCTCTCCGCGGTGCGGGAAAGATACAAGGGCATGTGGAACGACAACATGGCCAAGATGCTGAATCTGAAAAAGCGGGCCCTGGATAACCTGATCAATGAGCGGTTGATGACCCAGGCGGCCAGGCAACTGGGACTGGACGTGACAGAGGAGGAAATCCAGAAGGCCATCATGCGCTACCCGGCCTTTCAGGTGAACGGACGGTTCGATATGAGACGCTACCAGTCTCTGTTGAGCTACAACCACATGAAGCCCGAAGATTTTGAACAAACCATGCGGCAGGAGCTGCTCAACAACAAGCTGCAGCAGTTTCTCTTCGCCTTTGTGGATGTGACCGACCAGGAGGTCCTTGAGAATTATGTTTTCAAAAATGAGAAGGTGAATATCGGCTATGTGAGCTTTGGGCCGGATCAGTTCGCTGCATCGGTTCAAGTGGACGAAGCCGCTATGGAGGCCTACTATCAGAAACACCAAGAGGACTATCGCATCCCCAGAAAGATCAAGGCGGCCTATATCGAAATCGGTCCGGATACATTTGCGCAGGAAGTTGACATTACTGAAAAAGAGGTGGTTTCCTTCTACGAATACAATATGGACCAATACCAGCATCCCAAGGAGGTGAAGGCCAGGCATATCCTGTTCAAGGCAGGCCCCGAGGCCTCCGATGAGGTGGTCCAAAAGGCTGAAGATGCGGCCCAAAAGGTATTGAAAACGGCGCGCCAGGGAAAGGATTTTGCAAAGCTGGCCCGGCAATACTCCGAGGGGCCCACAGCCGCCGACGGAGGGGATTTGGGATACTTTCAGGCGGGGCAAATGGACCCTGCATTTGAGAAAGCGGCCTTTGCCTTGAAGCCGGGAGAGATCAGTGACCCGGTTCGAACCCGGTTCGGCTATCACCTGATCAAGGTGGAGGATGTTCGGGAACCCAGGACCGAGAGCCTGGCCGAGGTGCGTGAACAGATCGAAGAGAACTTGACCCACCATGCGGCCATGGAAATGGCCCATGAAAAGGGGCTGTTGCTCATGGATCAGATGCCCTATGACATCGGGCTTGCGGTGTATGCCGAGCAGCACGGACTCAAGGCCCAGCATTCCCCCTATTTTTCAAAAAACGAGCCGGTCCCCGGTATTGAAGGAAGTGAAAAGCTCTCTCCCTCCCTGTTTGCCCTGGAGAAAAATGAGACCAGTGAACTGGTTGAATTGAACGGCAAATTCTATATCTTTCAGGTGGCGGAGTCCAAGGAATCGTACATTCCCCCCTTAAAAGAGGTAAAAGGGATGGTAAAGGCGGACACCGAGGCCCGTGAGGCCGAAAAAGCGGCCGCTTCCGCCGCCTCCCAACTCCTGCAGGACCTCAAGTCGGGCAAGTCGTGGGAAAAGGGGGTCAAGGCATCAAACCTTACCCCGGAGGAAACAGGCTTTTTCTCCCGAGAGGAATCCATCCCCAAGGTCGGGTACGCCCCGGAACTGAAGGAAGCGGCCTTTGCATTGGGCCCCGACAACCCATATCCGGACCGGGTCTTTGAAACGGATCAGGGGGTCCTGGTGATCCGGTGGCTGGGTCGAAAAGGGATTGACAAGGAAAAATTCGAAGAGAAGAAGGCGGAATATCGGTCCTCGCTCATACAGACCAAGCACCGCCGGATCTTTGAGAACTGGCTTGACACCCTCAAAAAGAACGCGGAGATTGAAATTGTCAATGATGTGACGGCCTGATGCAGGTCCAGGGCCGTATCCGCGCCGGGTCTGTGTGAAACCAACCCCTCAACCGGCATTCAAGATAGGGTATCTTCGTCCATTAAGCCGGAGGAAGTAGGCCCCCTCCTCCTCTTTCACATGCTCGGCCAGCTGGTAGTAGGCGGACCTGAGGATCCGCGCCGGAAAGGTCTTTTCTTTTACCTTGCAGTAGAGCACGTTGGCGTCCCCCACATAGAGGGTATCGGGCGCCAGTTCTTCCTGGGTGTCGTCACTGAGGGTGATCAGGAGCCGGGAGGTATCGGGTGCCTTCCCCGGCTCGTAGGACACCCGCCTCACCACAAACGCCGTATCCTCCACCTCCACACGGCACGTCTTTCCCGCCCAGTTGATCAGGTATCGGCCTTTGGGGTCCAGGACCATGCTCTGGTAGAACATCTGTATAAAATCCCTGCGGATCATCTCGGCGCCCTTGTGATACCAGCGCCCTTCCTTGTCGATAAATATGAGGCAGGGGGGGATATCGTTTTCAGTGGTCATAATGTGTTTGGGCCTCCTTTTGTTGTCTGTAAGCCGTCGTTCGGCTTCGAAAACATACTACGGGAGCACAAACGTGGTGCTGCCCGTAATAAAAAGACGGATGACGGGTTTCCGGCCATGGAGGGGCCTTTTCAAAAGGCCGTAAATTTTCGGATTCCTGGCTTTCACGGCAGTGGGGCCTCGGCTCTTCATTTAAATTGCCCCAGACCATGGTCCTGTTATGACGTTCATTCTTTCTGCCTGGCAGTGCATCCCATTTGATCTTGTCAAGCTGTTCTCTACTCATACTGTTTGGTTACTACCCTTTGAAAAGACCCCTCCATGGCCTGCAATGCACCGAAATAATGAACTCAGATAGAGGATAGAGGGATAAGCGCTTAATTTCAACCCCGTTTTCCCCACACAGGAGGGCAATGGGGTCGCCGTTTCAATGCCCGCGGTTGCCCATGGCTCAGGCGTAAACCGGTTGACAACATCCCCCCCTTTGGCTTAGAAATGTGGGCGGACTGACCTACACCCATATCATGAACATCAGCTGGGGAGGATGAAAATGGCCGACGCGCAAGGGCTTCTGGATGCAAGGGATGTAAGCGAAATGCCGCCCCAAGAAACCGTAAGGGGTTCAAGGGGGCTGAAAGGGCTGGACCATCTGGACTGGGGCATGAAAAACAGGCTCTATAGGCTGATTCAGCCGGACGGGCATTGCCAGTTTCTTCCCATTGACCACGGCTATTTTCAGGGCCCCACCCGCTGCCTGGAAAGGCCGGGGGACACCATTCAATCCCTCATCCCCTATGCGGACGGCCTCTTTGTCACCCGGGGGGTGTTGCGGGCCGCCATCAATCCCGGAATCAAGACCCCTATCATCTTGCGGGTCTCCGGGGGGACCAGTGTGGTGGGCAAAGACCTGGCCAATGAGGTGATCACCACATCCGTGGAGGAGATGGCCCGGCTCAATGTGGCGGCCGTGGGACTTTCCATCTTTGTGGGAAGCGACTATGAAAGAGAGAGCCTGGAGAACCTGAGCCTGCTGGTGGACGAATGCGAGGACTACGGCATCCCGGTCATGGCGGTGACCGCCGTGGGCAAGGAGCTGGAGAAACGGACCGCCCGCTATCTCTCCCTTTCCTGTCGGATTGCGGCCGAACTGGGGGCCAAGATCGTCAAGACCTACTACTGCGATGAGGATTTTGAAAAAGTGACCACCGGATGTCCGGTCCCGGTGGTCATCGCCGGGGGGCCCAAGTGCGAGACGGAACTGGAGGTGTTTGAGTTTGTTCATGACGGTATGAATCAGGGCGCCATCGGTGTCAACTTGGGCAGAAATGTGTGGCAGAATCCCCACCCCGAGGCCATGATGCGGGCCTTGAACGCCGTGGTCCACCAAAAGGCCGCCCCCAAGCAGGCCCAGGAGCTGTTTGAAACCCTGAAACAGGGAAAGGAGGCATAAGCCTCCCGCAGACAGGCCCAAGCGGTTGTGAGACATGAACATGCGGGTATTGATGTACTACAGCAATCAGGATGTTCGGGTGGAAGAGATGCCCGTGCCCGAGATCGGCCCGGCCGAGCTCCTGATGAAGGTGAATGCCAGCGGCATATGCGGCAGCGATGTCATGGAGTGGTACCGGCGGGACAAGGTGCCCCTGGTATTGGGGCATGAGGTGGCCGGAGAGGTGGTGGAGGCGGGCCGAGAGGTGGACCGGTTCAAGAAGGGGGACCGGGTGGTCGCCACCCACCATGTGCCGTGCAACACCTGCCATTATTGTCTGAGCGGGCACCCCACGGTGTGCGACACCCTGTTAAAGGGGACCCATTTTCATCCAGGCGGGTTTGCAGAATTCATCCGGATCCCTGCCATCAATGTGGACCGGGGGGTCTTTCAGATTCCCGAGGGCGTCTCTGATGAGGCGGCCTCATTCATGGAGCCCCTGGCCTGTGTGGTGCGGGGCCAGCAGAATGCCGGCATACGGCCGGGACAGAGTGTCCTGGTGTTGGGGAGCGGCATATCCGGGCTTCTCCACATCGGGCTGGCCCGGGCCCTGGGGGCGGGTCTGGTGGTGGGGGCGGACACCATCCCATTCAGGCGGGACATGGCCGGACAGATGGGAGCGGATGCGGCCCTGGCCGCAGATGATACCCTGATCCCCCGCCTGCGCGAGAGGAATGAGGGCCGCCTGGCCGATCTGGTGATTATCTGTTTTGACGGATTTATCCCCTTGGCCTTGAGATGTGTGGAAAAGGGGGGAACGGTGTTGTTTTTTGCCGGGGCCGCTGAGGGGGCCACCCTCCCGGGCGCCCTGAACGATCTGTTCTGGCGGACCGAGATCACCCTGACCAGCACCTATGCCGGGGCCCCCGCAGATTGTCTTACCGCACTCAAGCTTATTCGGGAACAATCGGTTCCGGTCTTGCATACAGTCACCCACCGCCTCAGCATGGACGAGGGAGCCACCGGTTTTGGGATGGTCGCCTCGCCCGTGGAGCATCACTGCCTCAAGGTGATTGTGAGACCGCAAGAATAGGCGTATTCCAGGAGATGATATGAGATGACCTTTGAGAGAAACATCCTGTGTATCGGCGCCGGGTATGTGGGGGGGCCCACCATGGCCATGATCGCCTATAAGTGCCCCCAATACCGGGTGATGGTGGTGGATGTGAATCCCGAGCGCATTGCCCAGTGGAATTCCGATCAACTCCCCATCTATGAGCCGGGCCTGGAACAGATCGTCCGGTCCGCAAGGGGGAAGAACCTGTTTTTCAGCACAGAGATCGAACAGGGGATCAGGGAAGCGGAGATCATCTTTGTAAGCGTCAATACCCCTACCAAGACCTACGGGGCCGGGGCCGGCATGGCCGCGGATCTTCAGTACTGGGAAAAGACGGCCACCCAGATCCGCAAACACGCCCGGACCCATAAGATCATCGTGGAAAAGAGCACCCTTCCGGTGAAGACGGCCCAGGCCATGCAACGGATCCTGTCCGCCGGAAACGAGGGAGTGAAGTTCGATGTCCTGTCCAATCCGGAATTTCTGGCAGAGGGAACGGCCATAAAGGATCTGGAGGATCCGGACCGGGTCCTGATCGGCTCGGAAGAGACCCCGGGCGGTCAAAGGGCGAGAGAGATGCTGACCGCGGTGTATGCCAACTGGGTTCCCCGGGAGCGGATCGTCGCTTCCAACATCTGGAGCAGCGAGCTTTCCAAACTGGTGGCCAATGCCTTTTTGGCCCAGCGGATCTCCTCCATCAATTCCATTTCCGCTTTGTGTGAAAAGGCGGACGCCGACGTGGAAGAGGTGGCCCGGGCCGTGGGCATGGACAGCCGGGTGGGGAACAAGTTCCTGAATGCCTCGGTGGGGTTCGGTGGATCCTGCTTTAAAAAGGATATCCTCAACCTGGTGTACATCTGCCGGTTCTATCAGCTCCACGAGGTGGCGGATTACTGGGAGGGCGTGGTTAAGATCAACGAGTACCAGAAGGAGCGGTTCATTCTGAACATGTTGAGCACCATGTTCAACACCCTGGCCGGCAAACGGGTCTGCATCCTGGGCTTTGCCTTTAAGGCCAATACCGGGGATACCCGGGAGAGCCCCGCCATTCTGGTGGCCCAGCGCCTTATCGAAGAGAAGGCCGAACTGGTCATCTCCGATCCCCAGGCCCTCAGAAATGCCAGATCGGATCTCAAAGGGGTGGACGAAAACATCGCCTATGTGGAAGACCCCTATGAGGCGGCCGAGGGGTGCAATGCCATCGCGGTGTTGACCGAATGGGACCAGTACGCTCAACTGGATTATGCGCGGATATTCAAATCCATGCGCAAACCGGCCTTTATATTTGACGGCCGCAACATCCTGGATCACTCGAAACTGTTTGATATGGGCTTCAACGTGTTTCCCATCGGCAAGCCCGCATATACCCATTTTGACGCCGATAACCTATGATACTGTACCGGTGATACCGGGGAACCTGTACCTTTTGAAAAGAGGAGCAATCAGTGAAACACCATCAGACACGGATACTGATAACGGGCGGGGCCGGGTTTTTAGGGTCCCATCTGTGTGACCGGTTGGTGCGGGAAGGTCATGAGGTCCTCTGTCTCGATAATTTTTTTACCGGGACCAAGAACAATATCCGGCATCTGATGAAGGCACCCAATTTTGAACTGATCCGTCACGACCTGGCCCATCCCGCCTTTTTAGAGGTGGACGAAATCTACAATCTGGCCTGTCCCGCATCTCCCATCCATTACCAGTACAATCCGGTCAAGACCATCAAGACCAATGTCATGGGCGCCATCCACATGCTGGGCCTGGCCAAACGGGTCCAGGCCAAGATCCTGCAGGCCTCCACCAGTGAGATCTACGGCAACCCCACCCTTCATCCCCAACCCGAGGCCTACTGGGGCAATGTCAACACCATCGGAATCCGGTCCTGCTATGATGAGGGAAAACGGTGCGCCGAGACCCTGTTTTTTGATTACCACCGGCAAAACCGGGTGAACATCCGGGTGATCCGGATCTTCAATACCTACGGGCCCAGGATGCACCCCAACGACGGGCGGGTGGTGAGCAACTTCATTGTGCAGGCCCTGGCAGATCAGGACATTACCGTGTACGGGGACGGGTCCCAGACCCGGTCCTTTTGTTACGTGGACGATATGATCGACGGCATGGTCCGGATGATGAACGGCCCGGACACCTTTGTGGGTCCGGTGAACCTGGGCAACCCGGGCGAGTTCACTATTCTGGAGCTGGCCCAAATGATCATCCGGCTCACCAAAAGTAATTCCAGGATCAAATTCGAGCCCCTGCCCCAGGACGATCCCCTGCAGCGCCGGCCCGACATCTCTCTCGCCAGGGAAAAGCTGGCCTGGGAGCCCATGGTCGAGCTGGAACAGGGATTGAAACAGACCATCCAATACTTCAGGGGCTTACAGGATCCCTGACCCCGGCATTTTGGTCGCACCCATGTCCTCCACGTCCAAAAACCGCTTTCCCCTCCACGGCTGGCTGGGCCTGCTCCTCATCGCCCTGTTCTGGCCCCTCAACTGGTCCCTGGAAGGGCTCCGCACCCACGTGATGTTCTTCCCCCTGTGGCTCGGTTATGCACTGACCGTGGACGGGCTGGTGTTTCGGACCCAGGGGAGTTCTCTTATAAAGCGGTCCTGGAAAAAATATGGGCTGTTGTTCGTGATCTCCATACCCGCCTGGTGGCTGTTCGAACTCATCAACCTGCGCACCCAGAACTGGCTCTATTTGGGCCGGGATCAGTTTTTGGACTGGCAGTATGCCCTGTTTTCCAGCCTCAGCTTCAGCACGGTCATGCCCGCGGTGTTCGGGACCGCCGAATGGGTGGCTGCCCAGGGCTGGTGGAGGCGGCTTAAAAATGGACCCGCCTACGGCCGCACGCCCGGGGAGGTCCGGACCGTATTTGTGCTGGGATGGGTCATGCTGGGAGCCTTGCTGGTGTGGCCCCGGTACTGTTTCCCCTTGGTGTGGATGTCGGTCTGTTTTATTCTGGATCCCATCAACGTGTGGCTGGACAAACGGTCTTTAATCGGGTACATCAGACACGGGGACTGGCGGCCGGTGCTGGCCCTGTGGGTGGGGTGCCTCATCTGCGGGTTTTTCTGGGAGATGTGGAACCTGTACGCCTATCCCAAATGGACGTATCAGATCCCCTTTGTGGATGTGCTGCACGTGTTTGAGATGCCGCTTTTGGGATACCTGGGGTATCTCCCCTTCTCCATGGAACTTTTTGACATCTATCATCTGATCATGCCCCGGGACCAGGCCGATGT
>JAIPDZ010000077.1 GCA_021737425.1 Deltaproteobacteria bacterium | reverse complement strand
CATAAAAAAAATAATTTTTGCCAAACATTTTCTTGACTTTGAGTTGAAATCATTTATAATCTGGTACCGTTATAAGGAAAGCGCCCTGCTCAGATTAGGGTGCGCGGGTTTCGTTTCAGGAGAAGATCCATTTCTCATAAGTGGCAACCTGAAGTAAGGAACCGTGTCAATTTGTTAGGAAAGGAGGTTGTCATTATGGCAAGTGGAATCGTAAAATGGTTTGATGAGCGAAAGGGCTACGGCTTTATCGAGCAGGAAGACGGTCCGGATGTATTTGTCCATTTCTCGGGCATCAACGGAACCGGATTCAAAACCCTGAGGGAAGGCGACCAGGTTACCTTTGAGATCGAGCAAGGCAACAAGGGGCCTGCTGCAGTGAATGTCACGGTAGTCTAAGTCTTTGATTTAAAAATAGAAAGGGTACTCATATTCAGATGAGTGCCCTTTTTTTTGATTTCGGCCTTATTGACAAATCCATGGGCCGCTGCAAAAATGCAGGATATATGCGGAAGCTTGGGCAAAAAGGCAAGGAGCACCCATGAGATGAAACTGGAATTTATTGAAGCCCGGGACCTGCCGGATGCATGGTTTCAAAGTGTGTACCGCCTGCTGGAGACCGGGAGGGAATACACCATCGACAGGGGCAGCTTTGAGGGACAGAAACGCCTGGAATTCGACCATGTCACGGTGCATGTCCGGTACCCGAGTGTCCGGCCCCTGATCCCGGACATCCCCCCTGCCCTGGGCATCCCCAACCCCGTGGCCGAGGGGTATATTGAGGGATACCTCCCCTATCTTATGACCTCGGCCAAGCAGCCGGGTGAGGATTATACCTATGGCCAGTATCTGGAATCGCAGATATCCGAAGTGATCCGCATGTATCAAGAAGACGGCTTTGAAACCAACCAGGCCTACATGACCGTAGGGGATCCGGCCAGCATCCGGCTTAAGGACCCGCCGTGCCTCCGAGGGATCGACACCCGCATCAAGGAAAACCGGCTGCACTTCATCGTCTATTTCAGATCCTGGGACCTCTGGAACGGCTTCCCCGCCAACCTGGGCGCCATCCAGCTTCTGAAGGAATACATGGCATCCACCATCGGTGTGGAAGACGGGGAGATCATTGCCTCCAGCAAGGGGCTGCACTTGTACGATTATGTGTGGGAGCTGGCCCAATTGCGGACCATGGTCCGACGGACTTTCGACACAGGGGAAGCCCCACCGCCCCATGAAAACTGACCTCAAAGGCCTTGACGCCTCCCAGACCGAGGCCTGGGCCGCTCAATCGGGCCTGGAACCCTACCGCGGACGCCAGATCCGACACTGGCTCATGAATCGGCTGGTACGGTCATTTGACGAAATGACCAATATTCCCAAAACCCTACGGGATCAACTGAAAGCGTCTGTTCATCTCAATCCCTTAACCCTGGTCAAAACCGAAAACTCCCGGGACACCACGCGCAAGTATCTGTTCAGGCTCACAGACGGCCATTTTATCGAATCCGTCCTCATCCCTGAGCGGGACCACTTCACCCTGTGCATCTCCTCCCAGGCGGGATGTGCCATGGGGTGCCGTTTCTGCGCCACCGGGCACCAGGGGCTCCAGCGGAACCTGAAGGCCTCGGAAATCATTGAACAGGCCATCTGGATCAAGCGGGACATGGCCCAACCGGAGCGACTGACCAACGTGGTGCTCATGGGCATGGGCGAGCCTTTGGCCAATTACGAGGCCGTGCTCGCCGCCGTCAAAAACCTGATCAGCGAAGACGGGCTCAACTTGTCGCATCGTAGGGTCACGCTGTCCACCTCCGGGCTGGTACCGCAAATGGAGAGATTGGGGAGGGACGTCACCATCAATCTGGCCGTATCCCTTAATGCGGCCGACGATAAGACCCGGTCCTTTCTCATGCCCGTGAATCAAACCTATCCCTTGAACCTGCTTATGGACGCCTGCAGGCGGTTTCCCCTCCCCAACCGGCGCATGCTCACCTTTGAATACATCCTCATTAGCGGGATCAACGACAGGGACCGGGATGCATACAACTTGATGGCATTGATCGGGGGTATGCGAGCCAAAATCAACCTCATCCCCTTTAATCCTTTCCCAGGCTCGGAACTCTCCGCCCCTTCCATGGACCGGGTGTTTCGATTTCAAAATCGCCTGGTGGAAAACCATTTCACCACCATGGTCAGAAAGAGCAAAGGCCAGGACATTTCAGCGGCGTGCGGGCAGTTGAGCGGCACTTTTGACGCCCATCACCAGCAACCGGTTTTGGACGCCTCCTCTTAGGCGTGGCGGGAAATTTGTATTGCAACTATTTTCAAGTAAGGGGTATACTGTAAATTTTGATATGAATACCAATCAGCAGGGATATGTCATGACAGAAGCGAAGAATGAAAAAATTCAACTCAATTTTTCAAAGGGCGACGGTCTGTTGCCGGCCATTGCCCAGGACCATGCATCAGGCAAGATCCTCATGCTGGCCTACATCAATCAAGCGGCCTGGGACAAGACCCTGGAGACCGGGGAGGCCCATTACTGGAGCCGTTCGCGACAGGAACTCTGGCACAAGGGCGGTACCTCCGGGCATGTGCAGAAAATCCAGGAGATCTATGCGGACTGCGATGACGATACCGTGGTGTATCGGGTGGAACAGATCGGGGGGGCCGCATGTCATACGGGTCATGAGACCTGTTTTCACAAAAAGATCGATCCGTCCGGCCGGATAACCGTGGTCGGTGAAAAGATATTTGATCCGGAAAAGGTGTACAAAAAATGAACAAACTGAAATTCGGCATCCCCAAAGGGAGTCTTCAAAAGGCCACCATCAACCTGTTTGAAAAGTCAGGATGGAAAATCAACGTTAACGGCCGGAGTTATTTCCCGGACATTAATGACGACGACATAGAGTGTGCCATCTGCCGGGCCCAGGAGATGTCGAGATATGTGGAAAGCGGCACCTTGGATGCGGGCCTCACCGGCAGGGACTGGACCGAGGAAAATGAATCCAATGTGGTGGTGGTGGATGACCTGGTCTATTCCAAGGTGAGCCAGAAACCGGCCCGGTGGGTCCTGGCCGTACCGGCTGATTCCGACATCAAACGGCTTGAGGATCTTCAGGGCAAAAAGATCGCCACCGAACTGGTCAATTTCACCAAACGGTTTTTCAAGGAGAGAGATATCGATGTCAAGGTGGCATTCTCATGGGGCGCCACCGAGGCCAAGGTGGTCTCCGGCCTGGCGGACGCCATCGTAGAGGTGACGGAGACAGGCAGTACCATCCGGGCCCACGGTCTTAAGATCATTTATGATCTCATGGAGACCAACACCCAGTTGATCGCCAACCCTGATGCCTATGAGGATCCCTGGAAAAAGGACAAAATCCAGCAGATTATTCTCCTGTTGAAGGGGGCATTGAGGGCCGAGAATATGGTGGCCCTCAAAATGAATCTCCCTGAAGACCGGATCGAGGGGGTGATTCGCATTCTCCCCAGCCTCAATGCCCCCACCGTGGCCCATCTGTACAATTCGGACTGGGTCAGTGTGGAAACCGTGGTGGATGTACGGGTGGTCAGGGACCTCATTCCCAAACTCATGAATGCCGGCGCAGAAGGCATCATAGAATATGCCTTAAACAAGGTGATCTGATGAGCCCGGTTACCGAGAGAGCCCGGCAAATCCCCCCTTTCATTGTCATGGATGTGCTGGAAAAGGCCCATCAACTTGAAAATCAGGGCCGGCACATCATCCATCTGGAAATCGGGGAGCCAGATTTCCCCACGCCTGAAGTAGTCTGCGAGGCCGCCTGCGAGGCCATCCGGCGGGGCGAGACCCATTACACCCACAGTCTGGGCATTATTGAGCTCAGGGAGGCCATCTGTGCCCAGTACCACAAAGAATACGGGGTCACCATCACCCCGGATCGAATCGTGGTGACCTCCGGCACCTCCCCTGCCCTGTTCATGATCTTCTCCGCCCTTCTGGAGGCCGGGGAAGAACTCATCATGTCCGATCCCCACTATCCCTGCTACCCCAATTTTGCCAATTTTTTGGGATCCGCACCTGTTTTTGTGAAAGGGGAGGAAGAAGATGGGTTCCAGCTTCGGGCAGGGGAAATCAAAGACCGGATGAGCCCCAAAACAAAGGCCATCCTTATCAACTCCCCGTCCAATCCCACCGGGAATCTCCTGAGCGTGGATCGAATGAAACGGATCGCCGGTCTGGGTCCCGCCATCATCTCCGATGAGATATATCACGGCCTGGTCTACGGTCAAGAGGAGCATTCCATCCTTGAATTTACGGACAACGCCTTTGTCTTAAACGGCTTTTCCAAACGGTATGCCATGACCGGCTGGCGCCTGGGATACATCGTTGCCCCTCACGAGTTTGTCCGACCCCTTCAAAAGATCCAGCAGAACTTTTTTATTTCCGCGGGCAGTGTTTCCCAGTGGGCCGGTGTGGCCGCCCTTTCCAAGGCGGATGCGGATGTGGAACAGATGAAACAGACCTATGACCAGCGCCGAGAGTATATGATCCAACGCATCCGGGAACTGGGATTCGGTCTTCCGGTGGAGCCTTCCGGGGCCTTTTACATGCTGGCCAACGCCCGGCACCTTTCCGAGAGTTCCTACGCTCTCGCCTTTGAAATCCTGGAGCATGCCGGGGTGGGGGTCAGCCCGGGGATTGATTTCGGGGAAAACGTCGAAGGATATTTGCGGTTTTCCTATGCCAATTCCCTGGAAAACATCAAGGAAGGCCTGGACCGGATCGAGGAATTCCTCAAAAAGCGATGATGGAGGGAATGCTTCATCACAAATCCAGAAAACCACAATCCCTGCAAAGCCCTCGATTCACTCATGTAGACTCGGAGTCCGGCAAAGAGTAAAGCCACCGCTATGAAACAAAATGACGCCATCGTAAACGACGCGCGAAAGTCCTCAGAACAGTGTACGGTTGCTTTGGACCAGCTGGATTTCAAAACGCTTCTGATCAAGCTCGGCGGCAGCTGGATCCTCAAAAACAAACGACCCTCGAATCATACCATCCGGGAAAAATTAACAGCACAGGCCGAAATAGCACATATTGTATTTGACACCACAGCCGTTGTCCAATGGGACAGTGGACTTCTAACGTTCCTTTCAGGAATTCTGGATCAAAGTTTTCAACAAGGTATTACTGTTGATCGAACAGGGCTCCCCGAAGGCGCCCAAAAGCTGCTGGAACTAACTAAGGCGGGCTCTGAAAAAAAGGAAGACCAGAAAGGCGCCCACCCCGCATCCTTTCTTTTTCGCCTCGGTCTGACCACAGTCAATCTCTTTCGTTCAGCCGGGGATGTACTGGCATTCATCGGGGAAGCCTTTACGGCACTTTTCAACTTCTTTCGTGGAAAAGCCCGCTTTCGCCGTTGTGACATGATCCGTGTCATACAGGACTGCGGAGTGGAGGCCCTTCCCATTGTGTCATTGATCAGTCTGCTGGTGGGACTGATCCTTGCCTTCGTGGGTGCGGTGCAGTTGATGATGTTCGGCGCACAGATTTATGTGGCCAATCTGGTGGGCATCGCCATGGTCCGGGTCATGGCCGCGGTCATGACCGGCATCATCATGGCGGGACGAACCGGGGCCGCATTCGCAGCCCAGCTGGGCACCATGCAGGTAAACGAAGAGATTGACGCCTTCAAGACCATGGGCATTTCACCCATGGAATTTCTGGTACTGCCGCGCATGCTGGGTCTGACACTCATGATGCCCCTTTTGTGTCTGTATGCGGACCTGATGGGTCTTCTGGGCGGGCTCATCGTCGCCGTGGGCATGCTGGACCTAAACATAATGGAATACTACCACCAGACCCGCAGTGCCGTGGGTCTGAGCGATCTTTTGATCGGGTTGATACAGAGTACGGTTTTCGGCATTCTGATCGCTCTGGCCGGATGCCTTCGGGGCATACAGTGCGGTCGGAGCGCCTCAGCCGTAGGGGATGCGGCCACATCAGCCGTGGTCACCGGCATCGTGAGTATTATTGTGGCGACCGCAATCATCACGGTCATCACCCATGTGATGGGAATTTAATTTCGAAAGCTGGAGTGGTTAAAGGGCAATATCATTGCCTTTAAATCTGCAAATGGAGTTCTTGGATTATGGATGGAAAGGCAAGCAAAACCCTGATCGGCGCCTTTGTGGTGGGCGCAGCGATGCTGATCACTATGGCTCTTTTGGTTTTCGGCAGTGGAAAGTTCATGACAAAAACCCAACAATTTGTTCTTTTTTTCAAAGGTCCCGTAAAAGGCTTGAATGTAGGGGCCCCGGTCCTTTTTGGAGGGGTCCAAATCGGATCCGTAAAACGCATTTCCATAGAAGTCGATGCCAAAACGCTGGTATTTTATGTGCCGGTGATCATCGAAATTCAGCCTCAAAAAATCAAGCTGACCAAAGGGAAGCTGCTGTCCATCCAAAAAGCAATGCCGATGCTGATCAAGAAGGGATTGAGGGCCCAATTGAGCATGGGAAGTTTAATCACGGGCGATCTTACCATCGAGTTGAATTATCATCCCGATACACCTGTCAAGCTTGTGGGGCTGGACAAGGCTTACCCGGAAATACCGACTATCCCGTCCACGTTTCAACGCATCTCTGACACACTGAAGGGACTGCCTATCGAGGAAACCCTGGAGAAATTTATGTCCGCTGTCAACGCCCTTGAAAAAATCCTTGAATCCCCGGATATTCCGAAAATACTTCATTCCATGGACCTGGCGTTGGCCGATATGCGGCAATTAATCCATAAGGTGGACACCAGAGTGGACCCTCTGACAGCGGACATGCAAAAAACCCTGGCGGCATACCAACAAGTAGCGACGACCATCAACGATGAGGTAAAGCCTTTAGCCGACGATGCCCGCTATACCATCAAGAACGGTCAAGAGCTGGTCGGCACCGTGAACGGAAAGGTGGAGCAACTAAGCGCCAAGCTGGAAGCAGCGCTTAAGGCCTCCCATGAAGCCATGACTCAGGCCGAATTAACCCTGCAAACAGTGGAAAGACGCCTGGGAAAAGATTCTCCCCTGCAAAACAATCTGGACGATACTCTGAAAGAAGTCTCCGAAATGGCCCGGTCCATTCGATCCCTGGCCGACTATCTTTCCCGTCATCCGGAAGCCCTGATCCGGGGAAAAAAATAAGTCCTACAGGAGGTAGCAGCCATGCGCCGCACATCTTATCTGTTGTTCTTCGTAATTATGATCAGCCCTTTATTTTATTCGTGTGCCACCAGCCCCCCCACCCGATTCTATCTCATAACCCCTTTATCCGCCCCTCCATCCGAAACAGCCATCAGCCCCCAGGCCGCTAAGGTCCAAGTCGACGGGGTCATGGTTCCGGGTTACCTGGATCGACCAGGCATTGTCACCCGAGTGAGTGATTACGAAATTGATGTGGCGGACTTGAATCAGTGGGGGGAACCCCTGCATGGAAACCTTACCTGCGTGATAGCGGAAAATCTCTCCAGGCTGCTCCCCCAGGATCAATTCGCGGTCTTTCCCTTCAAATGTCCCGGTCCGGTGGATTACCGGGTTACTGTGGAGATCCTTCGAATGGATGGTCGGCTTAAAGGGGATGTGCACCTGCGGGCACAGTGGAGCATCCTTCACGGCAAAAACCATGGGATATTGGCGACCCGTAAATTCCAGATACACGATTCTGTTGCGCATGGGGGGTACGATGCACTCATAGCTGCCCAGAGTCGCCTGATAGAGGCCCTGAGCCGGAAAATCTCAAACAGCCTTTTGGCATGCCGGTAATCAACCTTACTACAGCCTAAACCACACATCGCCATGATCGATAAAAAGCCCGCCATCGCCGCCAAAGACCTGGAAATCGCCTATGGCAACGTGGTGATTCAACGTGATCTCAATTTCACGGTCAACTCCGGCGAGATATTTGTCCTCATGGGGGGTAGCGGCTGCGGTAAAACCACGGTAATGCGATGTCTCACCGGCCTCAAGGCCCCTGCAAAAGGCCAGGTATATTTAGGATCTGTCAGTGTATGGGAAGCCGATCAGAAAACCAAGGATCAGTTGGCTCATAAAATCGGTATTGTCTATCAGAGCGGGGCCCTGTGGAGTTCCATGACCCTGGCGGAAAATGTCGAATTGCCTCTGGGGGAATTTACAGATCTAAAACCCGATGAAATTCGTGAACTGGCCTCCCTGAAACTGGCCCTGGTAGGACTTTCAGGCTTTGAGGACTACTTTCCTTCGGAAATCAGCGGCGGCATGAAAAAAAGGGCGGGCGTGGCCCGGGCGTTGGCGCTGGACCCTGACTTTCTCTTTTTTGATGAGCCTTCCGCCGGGCTGGATCCCATCACGTCGTCCCGACTGGATGATCTCATCTTAGAGTTGCGGGACAGCTTAGGAACCACCATGGTCCTGGTCACCCACGAACTCCCCAGCATTTTTGCAGTAGCTGACAGCTGTATTTACTTGGACGCGCAAACCCATACCATGATTGCCGCCGGCGATCCCCGGCGACTCAGAGACGAATGTGAAAACCCGAAAGTCCGGGCCTTTTTGACCCGCGGCGAAAAAAAATGACCCCCTGCCTCAGGGACCCCGACCCTCATCCGTTGTGGAATCCCGCTCCTCCGGGGCCTTCGGTACTAGCGGGTGCTGGCGCGAGATGTACCGTCCCACCAGAGAGGCCATGAAAAATACGAGGTAGAACTGCCCCACCAGCCCCTCCAGAATGGCCAGGGTCTGGGCCATGTGGGACATGGGAATCACATCCCCGTATCCGATGGTCATGAGGGTGACAAAGCTGTAATAGTACAGAAGGTTCCGGGCCGCCATCAGGTCCGGACGGCCCCCGTGTACGCTGAACTCAAATGAGCCGGGATGCACCACTTGAAGGGTGAAAAACAAAAACGACCAGAACACGCCCACCAGCACATAGACGCACAAGCCGCCCATCACGTTGTCCGCGGTAATCCGATGATCCCTAACCACATCCGCGGCAATCAAAACCGTTACCAGACCTAAGTACACAAGATATACCACCCCGGTGGTGAGAAGGATGGTCACCTGCTGGGTAAAAAAGCAGATGACGACCCCCATGAAACTCAAGGCCCCGAAGACCAGGGTCAGTTGAATAAACCGATTCTCTTTCACCGCATAGGCTGCCGCTGCCAGCAACAGGAGGAAAAGCGCATCCTCTACATACCCGGCGGCTACGGTGCCCTCAAACAGGGGCAGGCTCAACAATTGCAGGAGAAGCACCCCAAGGAGAATGCCGAAGCGGTTGGATGTCCAGTGGATATCAAAAAATGCGGTTTTCACATCATTTTCACTTTGGTTGGGGTGCGCTGATTCTAAAGAACAGCGTATAGAGCACCGGGATGAAAATCAAGGTGATAAGGGTCCCTACCAGCAAGCCGCCCATAATGGTCACCGCCATGCTGCCGAACATGGGATTCGTGACCAGGGGAATCATGCCGAATGACGTACAGCAGGCGGTGATCAGCACCGGTCGCACCCGGGTGAGCGATGCCCGGACCACCGCATCAAACCGGTCCCGGCCCTGCTTGTCCGCGATGCGCTCGTTCATTTCCTGAATCAGGATTACGGCATTGCGGATAATCATGCCGATCAGGGCATAGATGCCGAACAGGGGCATAAATCCGAACGGTTTTCCGGAAATCAACAGGGCCGCCACCACCCCCACGATGCACAGGGGGAGGCTCAGAATGACGATGAGCGGGTTGCGGACCCCGTTGAAGAGCAGGATCACGGCCATGATCATCAGGGTCATGGCCAGCGGGAACTGAGCATTCAGGCTGTTGTTGGACTCTTGGGAGGTTTCGTAGAGACCGCCCCAGGCGAGATCATACCCAAACGGAAACGTGACCTGAGACGCGATCTTCCGGGCGATATCTTTCCGCAGGGCCGCACAATTGACCCCCGGCTCAGGATTGGATCGAACCGTAATGGTGCGCATACGGTCATAATGATGGATGATGGGATTTTCCATGACCACCCGGCCTTTATTCATGACAGACCCCAGCGGCGTCTTATGGGTCTGTTCAAGGTCGGCTACGGGAATACCGGCCAGATCCCGGATGCTATGGTCCTCCCGCTTAGGGGTGCGAACCACAATAGGCATCAGGTGCTTGTCCCCGCGATATTCATTCCACGGGGTCCCCTCGGTGAGCCACCGCACGGTGGTGGCCACATCCTCCCGGTCAACATCCCGCAAGCCCCCTCCGGCCTGATTAAATTCAGGTTCCCACACAGGGACCTGATTCCGCCAGTTCATTTCCACTTCTTCGGTACCCGGGGTATCCAGCATGATCCGCTTGACCTTCCCCGCCAGCTGCCGCAATTCTCGGGGATCATCTCCGGAGATCCGGGCCTGGATCAGAAAATTGGGCATGCCGCCGGGGATAAACTCCGAGGCCCGGGCATCAGACTCGGGAAAATGAGCGGCCATATATGCTTGGGTCCGCTGGATCAGTTCCGGGACTTTGGTCTTGTCCTTGACCTTGATGATCATATTGCCGTAGGCGATGTTGGCCTGTTCAGGGGTAAATCCCAGCATGAACCGGGGGGGACCGCTCCCTACGGTGGCGGCCACGGATTCAATTTCCGGCCAGGACATAAGTTCCGCTTCAATGATTTTTATATCCCGGTCGGTCTTGTGGATTCGGGTTCCTTCGGGCAGCCAGTAGTCCACCTTGTACTGAGGCCGGTCCGCCTTGTTCATCAGGGCATAGGGGATAAAATTAAAGGCGTAATAGGCCAGGGCAAATACCCCGAGCATAACACCGATGGCTGCAAAGCGATGCCGAAGCGCCGGACGCAGCAGGGTCAAATAGATACGATAGAGGAAAGAGCTGTACGGCGCCTTATTTCCTTTTTTCTTTTTCACCTTCAGGAGCCGTCCGCTCAACACCGGGACCACGGTCATGGCCTGAAGCCAGCTCACCCCCAGGGCAATGGCCACCACAAAGGTGAGGGATTTACAATATTCTCCGAGGGAACTTTTGGCCATGGCCATGGGGAGAAAAGAGCACACCGCAATAAAGGTGGCGATGAACTGGGGGAATGCGGTTTCCCGGGCCGCGTCAATGCCGGCCTGTTCTTTGGACAATCCCTTTTCATCAATCCGTACCAGGGTATTGTCGGTGACCACCACGGAATCGTCCACCAGCATGCCCAATGCAATGATCAGCGCGCAAAGCGATACCATCTGCAGGTCAATGCCGAAGAACAGCATCACGATGAAAGTGGCGCAGATGTTGAAAATCAGGCCGTTGGTAATCACAATGGCGCTGCGATAGCCCAGGGCTATGAGAAGCACGCCCAGAACAATTCCGATGGCCTGAAGCAATGCCACAATAAAGGTGTTGATGGACTCCATGACCACGTCCGCCTGAAAGTTCACAATGGACACATGGAGACCGGCGGGCATTTGGGCGGTCAGCGATTTGACCGCCTTTTTCACAGAGTCCCCCAGCACCACCGTGTTGCCGTCCTTTACCGTGGAGATTCCGATGGCCAGGGCCGGTTCTCCGTTCATGCGGAAAAGGACCTGGGGCGGGTCCACATATTCCCGCCTGACATCCATGACATCCCCGAGCCTGAGAAACGCCCCGTCCGGCCTGCCGCCCAATACAATATTTTGGATGTCTTCCACCCGTTCAAAGTTTCCGGTGGGATGGATTCGAATGCGGTGGTCCCCCGCATTCAAGTGTCCGTAATCCGTCATATAATTTTGGGCCTTGATGGCCTTGTGGATCTGGGCCAGATCCATGTGAAGGGCGGCGAGACGCTCGTGGGATATTTCCAGAACAATCCGTTCTTCCTGAATGCCGAAGATGGTAACCCCTTGGGCATCGTCGCATTTTTTGAGGCGCTTTTTCATGAAATTGGCATAATGCCTCAGCTCCCGCATGGAATATCCCTCGCCGGTCAGGGCCAGCAGAATACCATAGCTCCGACCGAAGTGATCCACCACGTCCGAAGGTCCGGCCCCGGAGGGGAGGTGATTCTGGGCGTCCCGAATCCGTTCCCTGAGATCGGTCCAGATCTGGGGCATGGCCGAGGGCGGATTGTCGTCTTTGATGTCCACAAAAAGGGTGGAGCGGCCGGCCTCGGATCTGGACCGGACGTGCTTGAGCTGGCCCATGGCCTGTACCGCCTTCTCTAAGGGATCGGTCACCAACCGTTCCACTTCCCTGGCCGACGCTCCGGGAAATTCGGTCACCACCAGTGCGGTCTGTATGGTAAAGGTGGGATTTTTCAGCTTTCCCAGCTGGGTGTAGGCACTGATGCCCCCCAGAATGATGATGATGGAAAAAATAAGGACCGTGTTCTTGTTGTTTATGGCCCATTTTGTGATATTCATACCCGTTCCCTCAACGCCCTTAGGCCTGTCTCATGCCGCCCTGCTTTTATGTCCACACAGGCGTAAGTTCAATTTACCCGCCCTGGGAGAGCGGTGCTACGATGTGCACCTCAAGCCCCGGAGTCAACCGGCTGTGGCCGGCCGTAATCACCCATTGACCCGCCTGCACCCCTGATTTGCATGCAATTTTTCCATTGTGCAGGCCCTTGATGACCACCGGATGCGGGCGGGCCTTGCCGGATTTACGGTCCACCACCCAGACTTGGCTCTCCCCTTTAGGCGTACTGACAACGGCGCTGGCCGGAACGAAAACCTCATCCGGGGGGTGCGGGTCGGTTACGGTGATGTTTAAAATGCCTTCGGTGCCGGGAAGGATGGGCATGTCCGCAGGCGGGGACAGGATCACGGTAATGGGGAATGTGCGGATAGGCGGCAGGGCGCTGGGGCCGATGCCTTTTAGTTTTGCCTTCAGGCTCAAATCCCCCAGACCCGGGAAGATGCATTCATACTGGGTAAACTGGTCCTTCTTGGGTATCAGGGAGGTGGGAAGTTGGGCCCGAAGCTGGGTGCTGGAGGGATCCACGAGCAGGGCCACGGACTGGCCCACCCCCACCCGCTGAAACGCGTGCACATGCTTGTCCGCAATGATGCCGTCGTACGGGGCGGACAGTTTTGCATGATCCAAGCGCCGCTTGGCCTCGGAGAGTCGTTGGACCGCGATCCGGAGTTCCTCCTCCGCAGTCCGGGCCGCGGTGCGGGCCGCATCCAACTGGCTTGTGGATACATCCTGGTCCGCCCACAGCTTGCGCACCCGGGCATAGTGTTTCTGTTCGTCCTGGAGCCGGGCCAGGGCCCGGTCCCGGGCGTCCTGGGCCTGATCCACGGCATCCCGATAATCGCTCATATCGAGCCGTGCGATCAGATCGCCTTTCTTAACCGCCTGGCCGATATTGATGGGCAGGGCCACAATCAGTCCCGGCACCCGGAAAGAAAGGGTGCTTTCCACGGCGGCCTGAACCATACCGGGGAACTTCAGGTGATACGTGCGCGGGATCCGGGCGGCCTGCACCGCCTTGACCGGCAATAGGCCCCCGGGACCGGCGTGGGATGCCGGACCTTTTGTCTTTTCCTTGCTCTGATCCTTTTTACACCCCCCCCAAGATAGGAGGCCCACGCCCATCAGCATTGCCAATCCCACGTGTAACAGCCGTTTCATTGATTCACCCCCTGATATCTGATTCCATATGTGTGATACCCTCAAACGGTCCGCACCATATGGCGCTATTCTTCTTTTTGGCCCAATCGCGCTTTGAGTTCCCGCCACCTGGCCTTCTGCGTTTCTACCGGAACCAGCGCGGCGATTTGATTCATGGATCGTTCCACTTCCACCACCGCCTTTACAAATCGATATTCGGCCATAATGGCCTTTCGCTCCTGTACCACCGCCTCCCGCTGCGCGTCCAGGAGATCCAGAATGGTGGATACGCCCTGGGCATAGCCGTTTTGGACCACCTTGAAATTCTTTTTCGCGGCCTCAGCCGCCGTTCGGGACAAATCCACATCCGATCGAGCCGTGGACGCCTGGATCAAGGCGTTTCTGGCCCGCTCTTCAATGATCTCCCTGGCCTGGCGGTGGACGGATTCAAGCCTGCGCAGGGTGGCCCGGTTCTTCCGCACATCCACAATCTTGCCCCCGCCCTCAAAAAGGGGCCATTCCAGTTTGAGCTGCAGCTGCCAGTGGTTGTCCGCATCGCCGGGGATACCGGTGGACATATCCTGGAAAGAGGCGGGGTTGTCATAGGTGCGGTCAAAGGTGTGTCGGTATCCGAACTCCATGGATGCCTCGGGCGTATAAAATCTTCGCTGATGGTACCCGCGAAGGATCCGGTTGGCATCAATGAGGTTGTCAACGGATTTGAGTTCAGGCGAGGTATCTAAGGCCTTGTGGATGACAAAGCGGTTCAAGGTCAAAAATTCCCCGGGATTCCGGATCAGGGATTGAAAGGTCCGGGGATCGAAAATGCCTTCCATACGGGTGTCCCGGCAATCCTCAAAGGCCCAGATCTGCTGCTGGTCCTCGCCCATGATCCGGTTCAACCCCACCATGGCCCGTTCCAGGGCGGATTGGGCCGTCAGCACCTGACTGCGGTCCTGGGCCTCCTGGGCCTCCCACCGATAGACCTCCTGAGGTCCGCCCGTCCCTGCGGCCTGTCGATCCTTGGCCGTCTTCAGATTCTGCCGGGTCAGGTTCAGATTGTACTCCCGGATCCAGTACACGGCAGCCGCGGCAAGGCAGTCAATATAGCGTTTCTGGGTGCGGGCCGCCACATCGAGACGCTGGGATGCCTCCTTGAACTGGGCGCTGTCCACACTCCTGTTGGCGGCCCGCAACCTGGAGATGACCGGATCACTGAAAATAAGCTGCCGCAATAGGACACCCCCGGTACTCCGCTCCAGGGCCGTGGTTTCAAAGGAGCGTTTTGCCGCGTTTTCATCCACCCGCCGGTATTCCACCTGACCCTTTATCTGCGGAAAAAGTTCCGTCAACACCCGGTCCCGGTCCTGTCGGTCTTCCTCCACCTCGGCCTGTTTTATGGACAGGCGCGCATTGTTTTCGAGAGCCCGTTGAACCGCCTGGGCCAGGGTCAACTTCGGGACGCCCGCCTTCTTGAGGTGTTGTTCAAAGGGAAGACGCTCCACTTCAGGCAGGGCGGCGGTAACGGATTTGTGTTCGGGTACCGGTTCCACCTCCCGGGCCTCTTCCGCCACTTTTGGGGATACATGATATCCCACCGCGGCTGCGGTATCCTCATTGATCATTAGTTTTTGCCCGGGGGTGAGGGGATTAATGGAGGCCTTTATCGGCCTTCCTGAAAGCAGGTGCATGGCGTTCAGGGCCGCATGACGCGCCAACCGCTCAGGGGAAGGCGCGCGTTGAACGGCCAGGGCCCCGTTTTGGATATCCGCTTCCCCCACCCCTGAAAAGACGTACGCCCCCTGATCATTGAGCTTTTGAATCAATATTTTCCTCTCAGAACCCGGCATTTGGCCCCCAGGGGTCAGGTATACGGCCCCCATGGAGGATCCTGCCTTTTGCGCGGATGTATTCACGGCCTCCACGGTTTTCATGGCCGTCTTTTGAACCGGCTTGATTTGAGGTCTAAACCCCGCAGCCCGGCCCGCCTTTATCAACCGTTTTCTCAGCCCCTTCACCCCCTCAAGCACGGCCTCATCCACCAAAATGGTCAGGGCCTCGGCCTTAAACATCTCGGACATGGTCTTCAGATCCGCCTCAACCTGCCCGGGAATCACGGTGAGGGCCAGGGATGGAATTTTAATCGTCGTTTTGGGCAGGACAAAGGCCGGATCCCATTGAAACAGGCCCACCATCGGTTTTGCATGTCTCCCTGCCAGCTGGACCGCCTTTGCAGCAAACAGGGCCCCGTTTACAAAGATCAGGTCAATCTCAGGGTCCTTGATGGCCGTTTGAAATGCATGGTGAGCCTTTTTGGGGGCCCAGTGCGCACAACAGGCCGGCGTTTTTGGAAATACAATGCGGAATTCCTCTTCTGCCAGGCTTTTTAAGGCCTTTTGGAACCGCTGGGTGAGATCGTTTTGGGCATTTGTTTGGGCATCCGAGAGCACCCCGATGGTTTTTCGGGGCAGGGAAATCCCTTCCGCCGCCTCAGAAAGGGGGCAGAGCCGTCCCATCCAAAAAAATACCGCAAAACAGATAAGCGGTATAAAACATCGGGGTATAAACGGGCGTATAAAAAACATCATAAGAGCCTTTCCTGCTGGTGTATTACGGGTGAAGGCATTTTAGTACCCAAAAATGAGGGGACTGCTTGTCAAAACCTGAACCAATTTCAGGAACCGGCGTCAGTTTCCATAACGCCTTCCTGATGAGGAGGAGACAAGACGCGCGACTTATGGGGTTGATTTGGGCGCAGGCAAAACAAGACCTTAAATTGGGTAACACGTGGCAAATTCATGAGGCTTTAGTTTACCACCAGGTTTGTAGCGAAATCTCCATTTAATGTCAAGGCCATAGTATGTCTAACCCGTGGCCGGTCCATTCTGATCCCGGATTGGTCTCATTGTGGAATCTTGCAGACACCACCTTCTGATAGCGCAAAATGTCTGAATGATCAGCAGCCTTCATTTTTCTTGACCACAAAGCCCCCTTCCATTATGGTTTTTTCCCAAAAAGTACGAGTTCTTTGATCACCTCATCACACCATGCCTACCATGAGAAAATTGACTCTTTTTAAAAGGCTGGTTCTGGGTTTCCTGATGATCCTGGTGATTCTTGCCGCACTGGGGATATATTCCACCCTAAAGCTGGATCAGTTGAACCAGACCATCCGGTCCATCAATTCTATTGATAGTGAA
>JAIPDZ010000076.1 GCA_021737425.1 Deltaproteobacteria bacterium | reverse complement strand
CGCCCGGGTCTCCCGAGGTGGTCATCATTACCGGGGTGGGAAGTAAGGACGGCGCTGAACTGGCCATCAAAAGCGGTTCCTGGGATTATATTCAGAAACCCTTGTCCGTGGAGAAGATCAATTTATCCCTTACCCGGGTGTTACAATACCGGGAGGAAAAATCTAAACGAACCCGGCCCCGGGTCTTAAAACGGGAAGGCATCATCGGCAGCAGTCCGGAGATGGCCCAGTGTATGGACCTGTTGGCAAAGGCGGCGGATACGGATGCCAATGTGCTCATCACCGGAGAGACCGGTACAGGCAAAGAGCGGTTTGCCAGGGCCATCCATGAGAACAGCGATCGGAGCGAAAACGCGTTTGTGGTGGTGGATTGTGCGGTCCTGCCTGAAAACTTGATTATAAGTACGCTGTTCGGCCACGAAAAAGGGGCCTTCACCGGTGCGGACCGTACGCGGGAAGGCTTGATCCGGGAGGCCGACGGCGGCACCCTTTTTCTGGACGAAGTCGGGGAGCTTCCCGTATCCCAGCAAAAGGCCTTCTTACGGGTCCTGCAGGAACGCCGATTTCGTCCGGTAGGTGGGAAAAAAGACACGGTTAGTGATTTCAGAGTAATTGCTGCAACAAACAGAGACATCGACGCCATGATCAAGACAGAGGCCTTCAGGGAGGACCTGCTGTTTCGGCTCCAATCCCTGAGCATACACATCCCCCCCTTGCGCGACCGGGGGAGGGATATCAAGAATATTGCACTTTATTACTTGAAAGAATTGTCCAGTAAATACGGACCGGGTCAAAAGGGCTATTCCCCCGAGTTTATCGAGGCCCTTAGTCGTTACCAATGGCCTGGAAACGTACGGGAATTGAACCATGCCGTCGAGAACGCCCTTTCAGAATCCCGAGATGAACCCACCCTCTTCCCCATCCATCTGCCTATTCATATCCGATCGCAACTGGCCAGGTCATCTGTAAAAGAGACCCGAAAATCATCACCGGACATTGATTCCCATCATACATCGTTTCCCAGCCTTAAAGAGATGATGGAATTCACGGAGAAAGAATATTTTCAGAACTTGGTCCATTATACCGGCGGTGATATCAATGAAATCTGTCGCATTTCCGGGTTGAGCCGGTCCAATGTGTATACCCGGTTTAAAAAATACAACCTTTCCAAATCCGCTCAATAATTCCCTTCCCCTTATCGATCTCATTTTCAAGAAAAATCCTGATTGTAAGACAGCCGTTGTCCTGAGATCAGGACAAATCATGGGAAGTTTGGCCTTCTCTCTTGAATCACGTTTCACGGAAAAGCGGGACAACCCATTGGAGTTAATAAGGAATATCGTATTCCGTACACACGAGAGAAGTCGTGGCATAGAACTTGTTTATGAAAGCATTTTCAAGTGGCCAAGTGAACGGGCTGAAGTAATACGCCTTTTTGAACCAAACAGCGAGACCAGGGTTTTGCCCAAAAAAGCGGTCTTAACTCTGAAAGGAGGTGAAAGAATGGCTGAGTTGACAGAAACCATGGACCAGGCCGTCAAGGCCATGAAGGAGCAGGAAGGGAAATACTTGACCTTTTCCATGGCGGATGAAGAGTACGGCATCGGCATTCTGAAGATCAAAGAGATCATCGGGATGATGACCATCACGTCGGTACCCCGGACCCCCGCCTTTGTCAAAGGGGTGATCAACCTCCGGGGGCAGGTGATCCCGGTGGTGGATTTGAGGCTCCGGTTCGGCATGGAGGAGATCGACTACACGGATCGGACCTGCATCATCGTGGTGGAGATCCGGGGGGATGCCGGCGCCGTGACCATCGGAATTGTGGTGGATTCGGTGTCAGAGGTGCTGAACATCAAGGCGGATGAGATCGAGCAAACGCCCACCTTCGGGACCCGGCTGAACACGGACTATATTCTGGGCATGGCCAAGATGGAAGGCGGCGTCAAGATTTTGCTCGATATCGACAAGGTACTGAGTGCCGAGGAGGTGGCTGAGCTGGACAAGGCGGCGTGAATGGCTGAATTCAAACACTATCATCATGGAAAGGTATTGATTATGTCGTGGAAAAATATGACGTTCGGTAAGAAGATTGCCTTTGGATTTTCACTCTTGATCCTGATCACGGTGATTCTGGGCGGTCTCGGCGCCTGGTGGATGAAAAGCACCCAGGCTGAATCGGAAATGCTGGCTCGAGAATATGTCCCTGAAATGGCTGTCGCCGCTGAGATCAGGGGGGCTGCCAACCGGCTGATGTACCAGATGCGCGGTTACGGGTTTACTGAAAATGAAAAATACTATGAAAATGCAGAAAAAGAACTGACCGCCCTGGGTGAAGGCCTGAAAAAGGGTCACGCCCTGGAGGAAAAGGCGGTTCACCTGAAAAAACTGGGTCCCCAGCTCAAAAAGATCGATGAAGAAAAGACCCAATACGGGGACATCATGAAGACGGCCCAGAGCACCACAACGCTGCTGGCGGAGCAGCGCAATCAGCTGGACGAAAATGCGGCCAAGTACATGCAGAACAGCAATGATTTTCTGGCCGGTCAAAACGCCGCCTTTGAGGAGGACCTGAATGAACGTCAGAAAAAGGTGAATATTGTCACCGATATCGTCAATCTCGGCACCAAGGTGCGGGTGACCAACTTCAAGGCCCAGGCCACCAACGACATGGGGCTCATGCAGGAGGCGGTGACGCTGTTGGAGGGCCTGAAGAAACATACGGGCGAACTGCGTCCCATCACCCGTGATGCCGAAGATATCCAGCGGATCGATGACACCGAGGCGGCGGCCCTGTCCTATGCCGAAAACATGGCCGCCTATATCGCCACCCAGAATGAAATGGATGCTGCGGGCGAGACCATGGCGGCCAATGCGGATGCCTATATGAAGAACTGCAATGACTTTCTGGCCCAGCAGAATGAGGCCATGAAGCGGGAATTCAGCTCGGCGGGTGCCAACCTGAATCAGCGTCTGAGGAAGATCACCCTGGTCAACGACATCATCGACGTGGGCAATGCGGCCCGGGTCATGAACTACAGGGCCCAGGCCAATCAGGATCCCAAGCTCATGCAGGCGGCCATGGTGAAGCTGAAACAGACCAGGGATATCACAGACGAGTTGCGCGCGATCACCCAAAGGAAGGAAAACATTCAACGGATCAAACAGATCGAGGCGGCCTCGGACGAATATCTCTCGGCCATGGATAACTATCTGAAGAATTACCTCGCCCTGGGGAAGGTGCGTGAGGGAATGGATGCGTCGGCCGCCCAGTACGTATCGAACTGTGAGGCCTTTCTATCCGGTCAGCAGAAGAAACTGGCTATCTACATGCATGAGCGGCATGAAAAGATTACGCTCATGAACGATATCATCGACCTGGGGAACGACACCCGCATCAAGGCATTCAAATCCCAAGCCCTGAGAGACCCGGCCGTCATGGAGGCGGGCCAGGAAAACTTCAACCAAATCAACGAAAAATTTACCGAAATTCGAAAGATCACCCGGCTGGATGCGGACCTGGTACGTCTGGATGCCATCCAGAAAGCCGGTTCAGGGTATGAAAACAGCATGGGTCAGTTTCTAACGGAGTGGAAGCAACTCCAGAAACTCGGCAGAGAGCAGGAGGACCTGGGGAATGAGATGATCGACGCCACCCGGGTGTTGCAGGATGCAGCAGCGTCCGCCACGGGCGAGATTTCCAGTACGGCGGCGGAAAACCTGTCCACCGCCTCCACCACCATGATCATCGGGCTGATTCTGGCCTTTGTGGTGGGCACGCTTCTGGCCTTCTTTATTGCCCGGGGGATTATTTCCGTACTCAAGCGGATTTCCTCCCAGATGGATGAGGGCGCGGAGCAGGTGGCATCGGCCTCAGGCCAGGTGTCGTCTTCCAGCCAGTCCCTGGCAGAGGGGGCATCCGAGCAGGCCGCATCCATTGAGGAAACCTCTTCGTCCTTAGAGGAGATGTCCTCCATGACCAAACAGAATGCGGAACATGCGGGCCAGGCGGATACCCTCATGAAAGAGGCGAATCAGGTAGTGGGCCAGGCCAATGATTCCATGACCGAGCTGACCGGCTCCATGGAGGAAATCTCCAAGGCCAGTGAAGAGACCTCAAAGATCATCAAGACCATTGATGAAATTGCCTTTCAGACCAATCTCCTGGCCCTGAACGCGGCCGTGGAAGCGGCCCGGGCGGGTGAAGCCGGCGCCGGGTTTGCGGTGGTGGCCGATGAGGTACGGAATCTGGCCATGCGGGCCGCGGAAGCCGCCAAGAACACCGCGGATCTCATTGAAGGGACCGTTAAGAAAGTCAACGACGGCTCTGACCTGGTGACCAAGACCAATGAGGCCTTTGCCCAGGTGGCCGAGAGCGCCAAGAAGGTGGGCGGCCTGGTGGGGGAGATCGCAGCCGCATCCAATGAACAGGCCCAGGGGATCGACCAGGTGAACACGGCGGTGGCGGATATGGACAAGGTGACGCAGCAGAATGCGGCCAATGCCGAGGAATCGGCCAGTGCGGCGGAGGAGATGAACGCCCAGGCCGAGCAGATGAAAGAAGCCGTGGCCGAGTTGATGAGACTCGTGGGCGGCGCAGCCAAGGCACAGGGGTCGGTCGCAACTGAAAGCGCTTCAAAACGCTCAGCGGGTTATAATACCATGCGGGGTGCGCTTTCGGCGCCTGTCAAGGGAAGCAAAAGGCACGAGGAAGCGAGTCCCGAAGCGGTCATCCCCATGGATGAAGAGGATTTTAAAGATTTCTAAGCCCATCATGACGGCTTCGATCATTCAACCATAAACCAGAAAGGGGGGACAGACATTGTCTGCCCCCCTTTCTATTTAATATGTCCCAACGAAACCTGAAGTGCGGCACCATGTTGACGAAGGCCGCACACGGGTAAGGAAGTGTGAATATGTACCGGTATGTCGGATGGATATCTTTTGTGTGTTTGATGTGTCTGCTTCAGACATCCCTGGGTTTGAGCGGGGAAATTCAGGGCGAAACCTATCAGCGGCTGGACAACATCCGCCGCCAGAAAAAGGCACAGCTCTTGAATTATCTCGATAACGTAAAGAAAAGCGCTGATGCCATAAGAAAAGACCCGGTGATGGAGGATTTTTTCGATATCAAAAACAAATACTACCAGCTCCGCAAAACCAAGCCGGCGTCTGAAGGCTTGGTTCGCACCCTGGAGGCACTCAAACAGAAAATCAACGAACACTACCTGAATAACTATCGGCTGTTCTACGATATTCTGTTTATCAATACAGCCGGTGAGATTTTCTATACGATTCGCAAACAGGCCGATTATCACAAAAATATCTTTAGAGGCGCCCTTTCCGAAACGGCCCTCGCGCAACAATTGGAAGAATATCCCCATGAAACCTTCGTAGACTATCAGTACTACGACGTGTCTGGGGAGCCCTCTGCGTTTATTGTAGAACCCGTTATCAAAGACGGCCGTTTCATGGGATGGTTCGTAATGCAGTGCGCCATCAATAAGATCAACAACATGTTTACCCATGAAAAAGGACTGGGGATGACAGGAGAGGTTTTTCTGGTGAATAAGGAAAACTATATGCTGACGGATTCACGATTTTACGGGGATTCCACCATATTGAAACGCCATTTATCCCGAAAAAACATTGAGGCCAAATTCGAGGAACAGTCCGGCCACAAGATTGTCACCGATTATCGAGGCTTTCGGGCACTCAGTTCATTCGAGGTGTGCCGGATCGCTGACAGCGAATGGCTGCTGATCGCCAAAATCGATGAGGATGAGATTATTACCGAACAGTACAAGGGGAGAAGAAATGTCCTGGGGAGGCGTCTTAAGGACCGTTTACGGAAAAGCGCCGTGCGGCATTGTAAAGGCAATCCGGTCAGCGAAAAGCCGGTGGTAGTAGACATGGACGAGTTTCGCAAAGTCCAGAAGGGTGAAATGATCGGTACTTTCGGCGTATCCACCTGCACCGCCCTGATTATCTCTTTTCCTGAGCGATTCGCCTACATGGGACATATCAGCCCGCTTGACAGAATATACGGCGGTAAAACCACCGACCTGATCAGTCACATGCTCAAACGAATAAAGGCCTTTGACATATACAAGTATGAGCGTCGGCGGCTCCAGGCCACCATTGTTGCCAATCATTGCGAGAGCATCATCGAAACCATCAATGCACTGGTGGAGGAAGGCTTTTTCCTGTCCCAAATCAAATTCATATATAATGGCTCTGCTGAATACGGAAGAGTTCTTCATGACTATATGAAAAATGAAACCTGCGTAAAATGGCTGATGAACAGGGATACAGGGGAAAAGGTGTGCCAGTGCGCCTCGGATGTGAAGTCCGTCGGGAGTCTGATTAAGCCGGTTATCGGATACGAATAGGGCGGACCGGTTGGGCACGAGGATCCGCTCAATAATTCCCTTCCCCCTTATCGATCTCATTTTCAAGAAAAATCCTGATTGTAAGACAGCCGTTGTCATGGAATCAGGACAGATTTTGGGATTTTCGGTCCCCCTTACTCAAACCACGATTCACCGAAATATCGGTTAACGCTCTGTTTTTAAAAAAGAATATTGGAAAAATGGACACGGATGGAATTTTGGCACAAAACTTGATCTTAAGTATCACTACAATACGGCATCTGTTATCGCAAGGGGTTTGAACCGTGTGTGTTTAGAAGGAGTTCACCAAACATGGGGGTCTTACTGTTTTCCTCAACAATGGGTAAGGCGGAATATAAGGTGCGGCGAATCCTTCGACAGTTGGGACAGGATGTGGAAGGATTCAGGTCTATCAAGCGGCTGTTCATGCGGTTTGAACAGCCCCGGGGCGATATCCGCGTGATCATTCTTCTGATACCGGATCACCATACCTTGAATGAACTGATCGCCATGAGAGATCTCATATACGACCTTCCGGTGGTCCTGAGCCTTCCGGACAGCCGCAGAGAGACCCTTTTGAAAGGTCATAAATTTTACCCGCGGTTTATCATGTTTACGGATGGGGATTACGCCGGTTTTGCCGAGGCCCTTCAAAATATTATCCATCGAGAGGGGATGCTGTTTCATACTACGATGGTTTCGGGTATCTCCGAAGGGCTGTGGCTCGGATAAGGAGAGGAGACCCCGGCTTTGGGGAGTGATTGGGCCGGAGAGCGATCTGACCGGCAAGGGCCAGGTAAAAATGGAACCTGGGCGGTCTTTGGCAGAGAAGTCAAGGCGGATACGGTGATCCGCCCTATTGATTAACCGATAACAAACGGGGAGGTATGGTATGTTTAAGAACATGAAATTGGGAACCAAGCTTTTGGTGGCTTTTCTCGCAGTAGGCGTGATTCCGTTTGCGGTCATTAGCATCATTTCGCTTATGGAATCCTCGGATGCGCTTTCGGATGCCGCATATGGGAATCTTTCCGCGGTTCGCGGCATCAAAAAGAACCAGATCGAAAATTTCTTTAAAGAGCGGAAGGGCGATACGGGGGTGTTGGTGGATATGGTCGCCGCCCTGCAGCAGAACGCGTTTCAGAAACTGGAAGCTGTTCAGGAAATCAAGAAGAACCAGATCGAAAGCTACTTTTCCGAGCGCATGGCGGACGTCACGGTGCTGTCCAAAAACAATACCGTGTTCAATGCACTGAAGGAATTTGAGGCCTCTTTTATAGCGGATGGAAACAAGGTCGGCGGGACCGTCTGGGAATTTGCTCAGGATAAATTTGGCCAATGGCTGACCGAGTACAAGGAGCGGTACGGGTATTTCGACCTCCTTTTAATCAACAAGGACGGGGATGTGGTCTATAGCGTGGCCAAGGAAGCGGATCTGGGGCAGAATCTAACCACTGGTAAATTAAAGGAGAGTCCACTGGGAAAATGTTTTCAGAAAGCCTTGAAGGAGGTTTCCCTCCAGGATTTTGAGGCCTATGATCCTTCAGGCGGACGGTTTGCCGCATTTTTGGGCGCACCGGTTCGGTCCCAGAACGAGGTGATCGGGGTGGTGGCCCTTCAGCTTCCTACAGGGCCCATCAACGCCATTGTCCAGAACCGCGAGGGCATGGGCGAAACCGGGGAGTCCTACCTGGTGGGCAGGCATGAAGGGACCACCGCCTTCAGGAGCGACATGAAGACCATGGGAGACGGCCAATTTGTTATCGGATACAACATATCCACGCCGTATATTGAAGCGGCCCTGTCGGGAAAATCGGCCCAGGAAATCTACACCGACAGTGCCGGAAACCTGGTGATGGTGGCCTATGATCCGCTGAAACTAAAGGGGCTATCCTGGGCCTGCGTGTCCAAAATTAACCTGGAAGAGGCCGTAACCCCAACGGTTGAAGGGGCGGAAAATGATTTTTACACCGACTATATCGAGAAGTACGGCTACTATGACCTGTTTTTGATCAATCCGGATGGATACTGCTTTTACACGGTCGGGAAGGAGGCGGATTATCATACCAACCTGGTGGATGGAAAATACGCCGATTCCAATCTGGGGGAGCTGGTGCGAGAGGTCTTAAACACCAAGCAATACCACATGGCCGATTTTGCGCCGTATGCCCCGAGTAATAACGCGCCCTGTGCCTTTGTGGCTCAGCCGCTGATGCATGGGGGCAAGGTAGAACTCATGGTGGCCCTTCAACTTCCCCTCGAGGCCATCAACAAGATCATGCAGGAGCGCGAGGGCATGGGCGAAACCGGGGAAACCTACCTTGTGGGGCCGGATAAACTCATGCGGTCCGACTCCTATCTGGATCCCCAGAACCATTCGGTGAAGGCCTCCTTTGCAAACCCCGCCCAGGGCTCCGTGGATACCGAGGCGGCCCGGGCGGCCTTGAGCGGCCAGACCGGGGAAAAGGTGATTGTTGATTACAACGGCAATCCTGTGCTCTCCGCCTTTACCCCGGTAAACATAGGCGATACCACCTGGGCCCTGATTGCCGAAGTGGATGAATCCGAGGCCTTTGCCGCCGTGACCACTATGGAGTGGCTGGTGGGGATCATCGCGATGGTAGGCATTGCGGCCATCATTGCCGTGGCACTTTTGATCACCCGCAGCATCACTAAGCCCATCAACCGGATCATTGAGGGATTGAACGCGGGGTCGGATGAGGTGGCCTCTGCCTCGAGTCAGGTGTCCTCCGCCAGCCAGTCGCTGGCAGAGGGGGCCTCAGAGCAGGCCGCGTCCATTGAAGAGACCTCCTCTTCTTTAGAGGAGATGTCGTCCATGACCAAACAGAACGCGGAGAATGCGGGTGAGGCCAAGAACAGGATGGGTGAGGCGCGTGAAATTGTGGGAAAAGTGGAGAAGCATATGGGGGAGATGGGCCAGGCCATCGAGGACATCACCAAGTCCAGTGAGGAGACGGGCAAGATCATCAAAACCATCGACGAGATTGCCTTTCAGACCAATCTCCTGGCCCTGAACGCTGCCGTGGAGGCGGCCCGGGCGGGTGAGGCCGGCGCCGGATTCGCGGTGGTGGCCGACGAGGTGAGGAACCTGGCCCTGCGGGCGGCCGAGGCGGCCAAAGATACGGCGGATCTCATTGAAAATACCATCAAATCCGTTAAAAACGGCAATGAACTGACCCAATCGACCCAGGCGGCCTACAAAGAGAACATGGAGATCGCTGCAAAGGTGGGCGCCCTGGTGGATGAAATCGCTGCCGCCTCCAATGAGCAGGCCCAGGGGATCGATCAGGTCAACACGGCGGTGGCAGACCTGGACAAGGTCACCCAGCAGAACGCGGCCAATTCCGAGGAATCGGCCAGCGCCGCTGAAGAGATGAATGCCCAGGCCCAGCAAATGCAGGAATACGTCAATGATCTGGTGACCCTTGTGGGGGGGAAATCGGCCCAGACCGCTGCTCACAGAGAGCAGAAATCCCAGGGCCAGGAAACCCGGGGGGGCCGGAGTAAGGGCGTAGCCAAAGCCCTTGCCGCACCCCAGCGTATGAAAAAGAGTGAGGCTGAAGAAACCATCCCGTTTGATGAGGATGATTTCAAGGGTTTTTAAACCACAACCAAAAGCGACCCTTCGCCTCAAACCGTCGTTGGCGTTGACACGCGGGGAGAGGCGATAGGGTTTGATGTTTGATCTTGACACACCAGCATTTACGTATAAAATAGACGTATATGCTGGGGATTTTCGCCTCTCCATGAGTTATACTTCCCGCTGATTTCATTAAGTGGTAGACATGTCTATACTTAAAGGAGAAGATTTATCATGAAAACGGCAACGGTAGGGCATATTCAGAAAAATTTCGCTAAGGTTTTAAGAGAGATCAAGACGGGCGAAGAAATCACCGTTTTGAGAAGAGGCAAACCAGTGGCTAAAATTACAGCCTTAGGTCCAAAAGAAGACATTGACTGGCCCGATTTTTACAATGAAGCGATTTCTCTTAAAGGAGCACCATTGAGCCAAATCATATTAGAAGGAAGAGCGAACAGGATTTAAATGTGTTGTTACGTGGACACCAGCGTTATTGTAAAGCTGTATATAAAGGAAGCTCTTTCTTTGGAAGCCTCTAATTGGGTTAGAGCCCGTAATGAAGCAATCCCTTTGACCGTGTTCCACGAACTCGAATTCAAAAATGCCTTGTATCTGAAGCAATTCCGGACAGAGATAACCGATACGGAGATTCGTGCCATCCTGTTGAAGTTCGCTGATCACCAGAAAAGGGGGGTCTATTATCGGCCCCCTGTGAACTGGTCGGATATCATGATCAGGGCCGTAGAGATTGCTTGCACTCATACGAACAAAACAGGTGCAAGATCGTTGGATGTTCTTCATGTGGCAGCGGCTTTGACCATCAAGGCAGGGAGTTTTCTGACCCTGGATGACCGGCAGGCGACTCTGGCGGCTTTGGTAGGGTTAAAGCTTGAAGACTGTACTCAATCCCTCGATACGCCCCGCCATTGATTTTCCACGAATAGCCCAAGCTCCTTCCAACCCACGGTTTTTCGTTATGCTCTCCTACACTCCTACTTTCAGGACAATATCCTAATCTCGGGACACCTTTCGTCTTAAAATCAGGACAAACCCTGCTATGGGCCATGCCTCCTTTCGGCGCTGAACATCAAAGCATTTACCTAAATTCCTGAATTTACATTGTAAAATAAAATAAGCGTCAAACATGAAGACCTGGCACGGAAGTTGTAGCGGAAATTGGACAACAGCCAAACAAGGTTTGATTTATTGGACTGATGAGGGACGAGGCCGTAATCAAAGGCGGGTGATGATACCCGCCCTACGTTTAGCGGGGTAACCATCTGTTTTTCGTAGGGCCGATAACCTCATCGGCCTAATCTGACGGGTAATGTTACCCGCCCTACGATTAAAAAAGTGGATGCAGAGAGAGTTTCCATATGAGAGGTCTTAATGAACAAAAGCGCAACAAGCTCAAAGGACGATTTCCAAATGCCTAATGGAGAGACTGTATCCGTGCCTCAGGCAGCAGCACTCTGCGGCGTCAGTAGAAGCACCATAAACAACTGGATCCATGCAGAGCGATTGTTTGCCAGACGCTCGGGCAAGATTTACTCGGTCCATACCACGGACCTGTTGTTGCTTTTAGAATCAATGGGGAAAGACATACCGCCGGAGCTCAGGGATACAAATCCGTACAAACCGCTGTTCAGGAGTTTTCGGCACTGCTGGGAGCGTAGAAACGGACACGATCACGGACAAAGCTGCAAAGATTGTGTGGTCCTTACCCAGGAACTGGACATTTGTTTTATTGCTGCCAAGGGCAGCCAATTGAAATGCCCCGAGCCTTGCCATGCCTGTGGTCATTATCAAGAGATTTTTCGCCCACGGCTTCAGTTTATACTTCAGATGAAAACGCCGGCCGCGGTCTGCAAGGGGCTCTACTTTCTCGGGGCAAATAAATCATGGGCCCAGGTATGTCGGTTCCCCTGTGAAGACTTTATGGGGATGGATGTGGAAACGGTGATTCATCCCAATTCCCTCGCCCGTATGCTCTCCATATTAAAGGGGAGAGAAATGGGGGAGGAAGCACATTTCTCTTCAAAGATTTCCTTTCGAGACAAGAAAGGCAAAAAACGGAATGCGAATATCTCAGTCTTTCCAATAAGTGATCCCCCGGGCGCGTCACTTATTTTGGCACAATCAATCGAGTGATCCAGTGGTCGAGTAGAAAAAAATTGGCAAGTTGAAAATCAATGCGATCAGACCATCCCGTCACTCTGGCCGGCAATAGCGAACGTACGAAGTCATGGAGATTAGTGACCGACAGCAGCTTGTAGGAAATGTCTGATTAATTCCCATGCGATCGCTGAACCGTATTGAAAAAGGGGCAGCCAAAAAGGAGAAGCGATGAATTCAGAAAGATCAGTGAGTCCAATCAAGCGACCCTATCCGATTACCAAAGTTCCCACGGGAATTATGGGCATGGACGCCGTCTTGAACGGCGGGGTGCCCAAGGGATCGCTCACATTGCTGAGTGGCGGACCCGGGACCGGAAAGACCATGCTGGGGCTGGAGTTCCTGGTTAAAGGGGCAAAGGCGGACAGTCCCGGCATCCTGTTGACCTTTGAAGAAAGGGAGGCGGATCTGCGGAACTATGCCGGCGGGTTCGGATGGGATATACCGGCACTTGAGGAGGAGAACCGTTTAACCTTACTCAGTGCACGACTTCGATCCGAAGTCATTGTATCGGGGGATTTTGATCTGCGCGGCATTTTGGGGGTCCTTCGTCAAAAGGCGGATGAGATGAAGGCGGAGCGCATTTTCATTGACGCACCGGATGTCTTTCTACGGCTCTTGGAAAATGTCTCCCGGGAGCGCGTCGAAATACATGGCCTCCATGAGTGGCTGCGGGATATGGGTATGACCACCATGATGAGCGTTAAGGCGCGGTCCAATGGGGATTTTTTCTCCCATTATGAATTTCTCGATTACATGGCCGACTGTGTCATCCACCTGGATCAACGGGTATTTGAGCAGGTGACCACACGCCGCTTACGGGTGATCAAGTATCGGGGTACGAGCTTCGGCCGGAACGAATACCCTTTCGGGTTTACAAATCAGGGCGTGTGGATCATTCCGGTGACTCAGACCAATCTACAGCACCAGGCCCTGGGAGATTGCTTATCCAGCGGGGTGAAGGGCTTGGACGAGATTCTGGACGGTGGATACCGCCGTAGTTCCTGTACTCTTATCACCGGCAGTTCCGGTACCGGGAAAACCACTTTTGCCTGCTCCTTTGCCCGTTCCACCACCGCTATGGGGGAGCGGGTCCTTTATCTCGATTTTGAAGAATCCTGGGATGCCTTGGTTTCCTGTATGCTAAGTCCGGGCATCGACCTGAAAGCGGCCCGTGATTCGGGCCGGCTGAGATTTCTCTCGGCCATGCCGGAGTCCCAAGGGATCGAGGAACATCTGATCCAGGCATTTCTGGCCATTGAGGCGTTTAAACCGAAGCATCTTGTGCTGGATGCCATTTCCGCATGCCGGCGGATGGGATCGAACCATGCGGCATTTGATTATCTGCTTCGACTGGTCAATCATTGCAAGCAGCTTGGCATTACCAGCCTGTTGACCAACCTTACGGCATCCGATACTGAGCATGAAATCACGGGCATTGACCTCTCTTCTGTCATTGATACGGTCATTATTCTTCGTAATTCAGAGGTTGAAGGGGAATATAAGAGGGAACTCGGTATCTTGAAGTCAAGGGGTCGGGGGCACTCCAATCGCATATACCAATTCCATATTACGGAGCGCGGTATCGAAATCGATGATAAGGAGAGCCCCCATGGAAAATAGCAGCAAATACCGCAACCCAGAACCCGTCCACTATGCCCTTCGCCTTTTCGTAGCTGGAAATGCACCCAATTCCCGTATTGCAAAAGAAAACCTGCGTCGTCTTCTCAGAGATTTTCCCTCGGAGGATGTGGTGGACCTCGATATCGTGGACGTTATGGATAATCCTGACGCAGCGCTTTCACACGGTGTCTTTGTTACGCCGGCCCTCCAGGTTATCGAACCTGGTCTTGAGACCTTGATTTTTGGGAATCTGAGCGATCAGGAAGTTCTAAAACGGTTGTTTCCGGAGAAGGTGTGATGTCGACAAACCAGTGGCTGTCCTATGAAGAACTGAAACGTCGCCTGAATATGGCGGAATCCTCATTGCAGGCCATCCGCAGAGGTCAAATTGATACCATCGTGGGTGAGCAAGAGAACCTGGTGGTCCGCCTGGAAAGCGTGGAGGAAACGCTCAAAGAGAGCGAGCACAAATACAGACTTCTGGTGGAAAACGCCAATGAAACCATCATGTTGGTACAGGCAGCGCAGATTGTTTTTATCAATCGTCAGGGAGAGGCCCTTCTTGAGTTTTCCCAGTCGGAACTCTCTTCCAGGCCACTTGGGGATTTTATTCATGAGGAAGATCGGGATATGGTGCTGGCGCGGCACCAGAGGAGGCTGAAGGGGGAAAGCCTTCCAGATCGGTATTCTTTTAGGATTGTAAGCAAATCCGGTCAAATCAAATGGGTGGAACTGAAGGTGGCCGTGGTTTCATGGGAAGGGGAGCCAGCCACATTATGCTTTTTATCCGATATCACCGCGCGTAGGGAAGCAGAAATAGCGCTGAGAGAGAGTGAACGAAAATTCCGAGATCTGTTCAACAGCATCAGCGATACGGTGTTCATTCATGATATGCAGGGACGCTTTGTGGAGGTGAATGAGGTAGCGTGCCGGATTTACGGATACAGCCGGGAAGAAATCCGTCGGATGACGCCGAGAGACCTTGACGCACCTGAAGATCGGCGGCTGTTTTCAGAAAGGGTTCAAACCCTGGATGAGGAAGGGCGGCTGGTGTTCGATGCCGTTCATCGGCGAAAGGACGGGAGTAAATTTCCCGTGGAAATCCACAGCCGCAAGATTGAATACCAGGGGCACCCCTGCATTCTGAGTATTGTTCGGGATATTACACGGCGCAAACAAACGGAACAAACACTGCGAAAGAGGACGCGAGACCTTCAGGAACGGGTTAAAGAATTGAATTGCCTGTACGGGATTTCAAATCTCGTGGCCACACCAGACATCTCACTGGATCAGATCATTCAAGGGGTGGTGGAGCTCATCCCTCGGTCATGGCGATATCCGGATGTGGCCTGTGCCAGAATTGTGCTGGAGGGTAAGGAATACAGAACAGAAAACTTCGAAGAGACTCAGTGGAGGCAAACCGGCGATATCCAGGTGCATGGGAAGTCTTCGGGGATACTGGAGGTATGCTATATAGAGGAGAAACCCGGAGCGGATGAGGGTCCCTTTCTAAAGGAGGAAAGAAGCCTGGTTGCGGCTGTGAGCGAGCGGCTGGGCCGTATTATTGAACGGGATCGATCCAAAAAGGAAAAACACATGCTTGAAAATCGACTCCAACAGGCCCGGAAGATGGAGGCCATTGGTACCCTGGCAGGGGGTATTGCTCATGAGTTTAACAATGCCCTGACAGCGATTATGGGAAACATTGAATTGCTTAAAATGGATCTGGCCGAAGGAGACCATCGAGGGAAGTATTTTCGGGCCATGGAGCAATCCGGCCTTCGCCTCTCCGGGTTGACGAATCAGTTGTTGGCCTATGCCCGGGGAGGGAAATATCAGGCCACCAATCTAAAACTACCCGAATTCGTTCTACAAACTCTCCCCCTTCTGCAGTACAACCTCAAGCCCGGGATTCAGGTGAAAACGCATTTTGCGAAACATACGGCTTATGTCAGGGCGGATCACACCCAGATGCAGATGATGCTGTCCGCCATATTGGACAATGCCAATGAGGCCATAGACGAGGAGGGGCTGATCAAAATATCGGCCGATAACCAGGAAGTGGAAGAGGCCTTTGCAGACCGGCATCCCGGGCTTGATCCCGGTCTTTATGTGTGCCTCTCCATCGAGGACGATGGAACAGGTATGGACGAGGAGACCCGAAAGGGTATATTCGAGCCCTTTTTTACCACCAAGTTTCAGGGGCGAGGCATGGGCATGGCCGCAGTGTATGGGATTGTCAAAAACCATGAGGGATGGATATCCGTGGATTCCGAATCGAACAAAGGGACAGTGGTGAGAATCTTTCTACCTGCCTTGGAGGCTGGGGAGAACAGAGCTAAAAAAATAAAAACCCCACCGGATAAAGGCACGGGAACCATTTTGCTGATTGAAGATGAAGATATGGTGATGGATGCCGTTCGAACCATGTTGGAACGAGCGGGCTACCGTGTTTTGGTAAGCAAGACCGGGAGGGCGGCCGTGCATACGGCTGAAAGTTATGACGGCCCGATTGACCTGGCCTTATTGGATATAAAACTTCCTGATATGGAAGGGAGAGGGGTATATCCGCTTCTCCTGAAGGCCCGTCCGGATCTAAAGGTGATTGTGGCGAGCGGGTATTCCCTTGACGGCCCGGCCCAAGATATTCTAAATGCCGGGGCCCAGGGTTTCATTCAGAAACCCTTTTCGTTTACCCAATTGATGGAAAAACTCAAAGGCGTATTGGCTCAGGGATAGCCTACCGCATACCCAACAGGTATCTGCCGTATCCCCGATGAGGTCATCCCCATGGATGATCAGGCGTTCAATTTGTCGGGGTGACTTCCTTTAACGCGATGTCCACGCCGAACATCCCCTCTGTGGTTTCACACGGGACGGAAATGATGGGGATGGCCGAGGGATAATTCACCTGGTGTTTGCCTATGACCACCGTGGGGACTGAAAGGGATGTGGCGTCCACGGGAAACCCGTTTTTTGCGCTCCCGGCCACCATGTTGGCGATTTCGCCGATGGCGTCGATGCAATCGTCATCCATTCCCGGGAGTTCGTCGCCGATCAGTGCGGAAGCAAGCTGTAATGCGGTTTTTTCGCACAGGGTGATGACCACGCATCCGGTGACGTCACCGGATATGCCGATAATGCTGCTCAC